>JAUWPF010000025.1 GCA_030611745.1 Chloroflexota bacterium
CAGGGTAAGCACCATATCGGCGTAACCGCCGGTGCCTCTACCGCCGAGCCGACGATAAATGAGGTGCTCACCAGGCTGGAAACCCTGGCCCTGGGCTAGAACCAGGTTATGTTTTTACAGACCCATTTCCCGGGCTACTACCTCCCGGTAGAAATTGGCATCACCAAAGGTAACCCCGTCGGCACTGGCCCGCCTGGTGTAGTATTGCAGGTCGTGGTCGATGGTACAGCCGATGGCACCGTGAATCTGGTGGGCAAGGGCCATAACCCGCGGGCTGGCAAAGCTGGCCCATGCCTTGGCTATTGCCACCTCCTGGGTGCAGGGAAGCCCCTCGCTTATCATCCAGGCGGCCTGGTAGGCTGACAGTCTGGCGCCCTCGACATCAGTGAACATGTCAACACAGTAGTGCTGGATAACCTGGAAACCGCCAATGGGTTGGTCATACTGCTTTCTCTCCTTGGCGTAGGCAACGGTCATGTCCAGTGCCTCCTGGAGACAGCCGACCATATCACAGCACTTGGCCGCCGCCGCCCGCTCTACTATCTTCTTAACCTCGGCCCAGCCCTTATCCGGCTCACCCAGGATATTCTCTTTGGGAACTTTTACCTGGTCGAAGACCACCTCACATAGCTTATCATTGGCGATGGTCTTCAGGAGGCTGCAGCTTATGCCCGGGCTTTTGGCATCGACGATGAAGATTGTAATTCCGTCTTCCGGCTTTGCCTCGTCGCTGGTCCTGGCAACGCATAGCATATAGTCGGCGATGTGGGCATCGGGGACAAAGAGCTTGGTGCCATTCAGGATGTAGCCGTCCATGTCTGCGGTGGCCTTAGCCTCGACCCCGGCGGCGTCATATCTGGCGCTGGCTTCGGTCAGAGCCAGGGTAAAGATTGTCTTCCCGCTGGCTATCCCGGGGAGATATTCCTGCTTCTGCTTATCACTGCCGGCGTCGAGGATGGGTAGACCGCCCAGCATAACCGTGGAGAAGTAAGGCCCGGGAAGGCAGGCCCTTCCCATTTCCTCCAGCAGCATCGCCAGGTCAAGGAAGCTCATATCGACGCCGCCATATTCCTCCGGGAATACCAGTCCCATCCAGCCCAGCTCGGCCATTTCCTTCCATATCTCTGGTGAATAGCCCGACTCGGTCTCTTCTATCTCTTTGACCACTGTTTTGGGGAACTTGTCGGTCAAAAAGTCACTGGCCATTTTCTTAAGCATTTCCTGTTCTTCAGTAAGAACTAAGTCCATTATCGTTCCTCCCGCTAGCCTGTCGATTTTTAAGGGTTGCTGCTTATTTGGCGGATAACTCCAGTTTTCTTCCGGCGATGATATTCTTTAGGACCTCTGAGCTACCAGCCTGAAGGCTGTAGCCCTTGGATGACAGGTATGAGTGATAGGCCATGCCCCGCATCGGTGTTAACCTGGATGCGGGCGAGAGCTGGCCGTAGAGCCCGGCAATCTCGATGGCGGCAGTTGCCAGGCGCTGCTCAAAGGCAGTGCCGTAAGCCTTGCTCATTGACGATTCCCAGTTGGGGGCGCGGCCTTCGTCCATAATGACGCCAACCCGGTACATATATAACCGCCCGACTTCAAGCTCTATTTTAAGCTGGGCTATTTTGGAGCGGACTACCGGGTCCTCAGCCAGCGGCTTCCCGTTACGTTTGGTTTCCTTAACATACTGGATAAGGGCTTCAAATAAGGGGTAGTTGGCCATCAGCCGCTCCATCCCGCTTCTCTCGAAGTCAAGCTGATTGAGAATCTGGTAGAAGCCGCGGTTTTTCTCTCCTATCAGGCATGTCTTGGGGATACGCACGTTGTCAAAGAAGACCTCATTAAAGTGGACGCCGCCGGTAATATCCACGATGGGACTGACACTAACCCCGGGTAAATCGGTCCGGAAAAAGAACTCGCTGATACCCCTTGCCTTCGGCGCCTCCGGGTCTGTTCTGGCTACCAGGTAAATCCAGTTCATATTGCTACCGCCGCTGGTCCATGTCTTCTGACCATCGATGATGAAATCATCGCCATCCTCGGTGGCTCGGGTCTTGAGCGAGGCAAGGTCTGAGCCGGCGTCAGGCTCGCTCATACCCAGCCCGACATAGGCCTCTCCCTTCATAATTATGGGCAGTATCTCCTCCTTCTGCTCATCGGTGCCGTAGTGAACGATGGCACCACCTATCTGACGGTCGGCAAACCAGTGGCAGGCGGCTGGCGCTCCGTAGCGCAGCATCTCTTCGGTAAGGATAAGTCGGTCAATAAAGGAGCGGCCCTGTCCGCCATACTCTTTGGGCCAGGTCAGGCCAATCCAGCCTTTGGCAGACACCCTCCTGGTAAACTCCGGGTCGTGAGCCATTATCCAGGCATCGCAGGTTGGCTGCCATAACCCTTGCTTAATCTCACCTTCCAGAAAATCGCGGACCTCCTGCCTGAATTTTACTTGCTCGTCGGTGAACTTAAAATTCATAATTACTCCCCCTCTTTATCTTTATCAGACTTACTTTGTTGGCGGGTCTAAATAGCTGGCTTGTTAAAGGTCAGCCTATTGCCAGGCAGGTTACCGTTCTGGAGATGTCGGGGACAAGTTGAATCCTTGCGGTAACCAGGTCACCAATTTCGTTCAGGTTTTCCCCTTCCACCACCGCGATAACATCATAGGGGCCGGTAACGGAGTCAACCGTTTTTACCCCTTTTATCCGTCTGAGGGCAGTAACGACCTCCCTGTTCTTACCTACGGCTGCTTCAATGAGAATGAAAGCTTTTGCTGGCACCACGCTCACCCCCCTTCTGGACTACTGGGTTATGATGGAACTAACATAGCCGGAGCACAAAATCGAGGAAGGATTTCCAATCCGGCAGATTTCATTGTAGTTTATCCCTGCCGGCATTGTCAACATTAGCGCCTGCCGGATGGGGGCCGTACCAAAAAATTAGAGCACCCTCGATATGAATGGAGGGTGCTCCGGTTTCATCGTTTTCCGTTTTGTGTTGCTCGCTACTCCCAGGTCCTTTCATCTACTATTGTCTTGTGTTCTGAGGGGATGGTGCCTTTGGGCACAAACTCAATCTTGTCTGCCTTGACCCGGCACATATCCTGGAAGCCCTTATTCAGCTCGTCGGCCAGCTTTTTCTGGTCGACAGCTTCATCCTTAAGCTCGATGTTAAAGACCATTCCGTCTCGCTGTGCCTTGCGGTTGACTACTACCTGGAATGCGGAAATCTGGGGAAAGCTGGCAAATACCTGTTCGGCCTGTTTGGTAACAATGAACATGCCTCTTACCTTGGTGGCATCACCCGCCCTGCCGACGATTGCCACCAGCCGGTTTGCGGTCCGGCCGCAGGGACAGGGGTCGGTAGTATAGTAAGACATGTCACCGGTGCCGAAGCGGATTAGCCCCCAGGTCTTATTGTGAATCGGAGTTACCACGATTTCGCCTGTCTCTCCCGGCCCCAGCTGCTCGCCGGTCTCGGGGTCGACTATTTCAACTACATAGTCATCCATAAAGTGCATGCCCGATTTCTGGCTGCATTCGTAGGCGAGGCAGCCGCCGGGCTCGGTAACCGCGTAGGCCTGCGCCGTAGAGATTTCGTAGTCATCCTCGAAGTTTTTTCGCAGAGAGAGGGGGAGCATTTCACCGGTAAACCATGCCTTGCGCAGGGCAAAGTCGCGGTGGAAATCATATCCCATTTCCTCAGCCCGCTTGATGACGGTCATCAGGAAGCTGGGCGTTCCCACGAACCCGGTGACCTTCAAATCATGCATGGTCTGGACCTGGGTCTCGGTGCTTCCCACGCCCATAGGGATTACGGTCGCTCCACAGTCTCTCAGCCCTTCATGGAAGAGGATGCCAGCGGGAGACATATGGTAGGTAAAGGTATTTAAGGCGATGTCCCCCTTTCTGAATCCGGCAGCGTAGAATGTCTTGGCGAACCACTTGACGGCTTCAGCGTGTAACGGCTCGTATATTGGACCGGGTGAGATAAATACCCGATTGACGTCTTCTTCAGGGATGGTTAGGAAACCACCGTAGGGTGGCTTTGATTTCTGGAGCTCTATTAAGTCTGTCTTTCTGGTAATAGGTAGTTTTTCTAAGTCTTTTACGGTGCGAATTTGGGAGGGACTTACTCCCGCCCGGTCGAAGATTTCCCTTGTCGACGGGGCATTCTGGTAGGCATTGTCTACGGCTTCGGATAGCTTCTGGTTAAGGTATTTTTCTCTCTCCTCGGGTGACATTATTTCCAGTTCGTCAAAAGAGTCACCCCGCTGGGCTCCTTCCATCATAGCCACCTCTTTCGTCGCTTGTAGTGCTTTATCGCTCGATAGCTCTTCTTTTTACCTACCGCCGATAGCCCCATGTAGAACTCTTTGACATCCTCGTTGTTGCTGAGGAACTCGGCGGTACCGTCAAGGACTGCCCGGCCATTTTCCATGATATAGCCGTAGTGAGAGATAGAGAGGGCAATCCTGACATTCTGCTCCACGAGAAGCACCGATGTTTTCTGCTCGCTGTTAAACCGGTTTATAATCTCGTATATCTCCTCGACCAGCATTGGGGCCAGGCCCAGCGATGGTTCATCCAGCATCATCAGCTTCGGGGCGGCCATCATTGCCCGTCCGATAACCAGCATCTGCTGCTCGCCCCCGGAGAGATAGCCGCCGGTATTGTGGCGGACATCCTTGAGCCGGGGGAAATAGTGATAGACCATCTCCAGGTCTTCCCTGGCGGCGGCCCGGCTGCGGTGATGGGCGCCGACCATCAGGTTCTCCTCGGCGGTCAGGTGTCCGAAGACCCTCCGTCCTTCCAGCGCCTGAACAATACCCAGCTTGGATATGTCCTGGGCGGACCTTTTATCTGTTCTCTCGCCATCCCACTCGATGCTGCCATCGGTTACCTCTCCCTCTACTGTGTGGAGCAGGCCGGATATTGCCTGCAGGGTAGTAGTCTTGCCGGCGCCGTTGGCCCCGAGCAGGGCAATGATGGCACCGTCCGCAACCTCCAGGGAGACGCCATGCAACACCCGGATAACGTTGAGGTAGGTAACCTCAATGTTATTTAGCCTAAGCATATTTGACCCTCCGCTAGGAGTCCTCGCCTTAGGGCGAGGACTCCTACACCGTCTTATTTATTTAACAGCCCAGGGGAACTTATCAGGGAAGTTCTCGTAAGGTATCCGTGGCGCATCAATCCAGCCGCTTACGGCCGTAATCTCACCACTTACTACCTGGAAGACCCTGACTGACTTGTCCAGCCTGTTGTCGCCGGCAGTATACTTTACCGGGCCGTGGAGACCCTCGACGTCATAGTCAAGCTTCTGGATGCCGTTTTTCTCCACGCACTCCCAGGCGGCGGCGTCACCCGCGGCCAGCTTGTCATAGCCGCAGTTCTCCACCGCCAGCCTCAGAATCTCAGCACCGACAAGGGCTTCTGCCCAGGAGGTGATGTAGTCCATGTTCCCGTAGTCCTTGGGATGGTATGCCTTGCAGTATTCGGTCATCTTGGCCATACCCGGGACATCCTCGCCCCAGCTGCAGGTGGGGAATACGCCGTAGACGCCCTCAACAATGTCCGCGCCCGCGATGGCGACCATTGCCTTGGTGAAGCTGGCATGAGCACAACCGATAACTACGCCCGGATACAGGCCCAGCTCGTAGGCGTTCTTGATGACCACGGCGCTAGGCGCCGGGGTGCTTCCGATAAACAGGACGTCGGGGTTGGCCGCCTTAATCCGGGTCATGCTTTCCATTTCGGAAATGGTAGTGGCGGTGTGCTCTTCGGTGGCCACAATCTCAATGCCCAGCTCATCAGCCAGGCAGAGAGCTGCGTCCCCGGACCCGGACCCGGTGGGGTTGTTGAGCAGGTGCAGCGCCAGCTTGGGCTTTCCCTCGCCCTTCCAGATGTTTGCCAGATAGTAGTTAGCGAAGGCGGCAAAGTCGTCACCATAGTCGGGCATCTGGGCATAGATGTGCTGCGGTGGGTTGGTGCAGATCGGGGAAGAGAAGGAAGCGATGCCCGGGAACCCGGCCCTGTTGGCAATCTCCTGTGACGCCATCATCATCTTGGAGGAGTTGGTGGTGAAGAAGAGGGCACCATCACTCATCATTTTCTTGACGATGGTGGCTGCCTTGGCGGCGTCGTAGGAATTGTCATACCATATTGCCTCAATAGGATGGCCGTTAATACCGCCGAGTTCCTCGTTAATGTACTTTATAGCATCGAGCTTACCATGCCCCATGGGGCTGCCCTTCTCAGCGGCGACCCCGGTCATGCAGATGCTCATCCCGTACTTTAGGGGGCCCTTTACTGCTGGCGTTGTTGGGGTTGTTGGGGTTGTTGGCTCTTCTGGTGCGGGGCCGCAGGCTGCCATGAGCGGCATTACCGCCAGCGCCAGCGCCAGGAAGATAACCCCGGCCAGCGTTAGAAGTTTTCTACTTTTCATTTATACCTCCTTAGAAGGTCTTACTCCAGTCAGGCTCTATCAAGCATTACATTACCCCGTACCTCCTTATATTAAGCTAGTATGAAAACGGCCACAGCCTGTAGGAAGCCTTAAACAGCATCCAGCGGTGAGAAAGTCCCCGCGGCTCGAGTACCAAAAACAGGACGATTACTACCCCGAATAGCATGGGAGCGATACCGCTGGCGAATCCGGCGGGCAGCGCCGGGAAGGCGGACTCGAGCATCGGGGCGATAAACATCATGCCCTGCTGGAGCAGCCGGATGAAGATTACCCCCAGGATGGGGCCGAGGGCGGAGCCCATACCACCGATGATTACCATCCCGATATAGAGGATGGATTCAGAAATGGAAAACTGCTCGGCGTTCATGAAGCCAATCCAGTGAGCCAGTAACGAGCCGGCAATCCCGGCAAGGAAACAGCCGATAAAGAAGGCAAGGAGCTTGTAGTAGAAGAGGTTAATTCCCATTACCTCGGCCGCCAGGTCGTTGTCCCTGATGGCGACAAAGGCCCTCCCTATCCTCGTCCTCGCCAGGTTTTTGGCAAAGAAGACGCAGAGGACGGCGATGGTCATAATGAGATAGAACTGGCTGGCTTCGGTGTCGAAGACGAAGCCTCCAATGGAGGCATAGGGTACGGCGATACCGGTAAAGCCGCCGGTTATTGAAAGGTGATTGATGAACCAGATGATGATAAACTGGGCGGCGATGGTGGCAATCCCCAGATAGAAGCCTTTCACCTTCAGGGAAGGGATACCGAAGAAAAGCCCCACGAGTCCCGCCATCAGCCCGGCGCAGATTAGCCCTACCAGGAAGGGAAGCTCGAAGGTGCCGGTGAGAACGGCGGCGGTATAGGCGCCGACGGCGATAAAGCCGGCGTGACCGATAGACAGCTGTCCGCAGTAACCGAGGAGGATATTCAGTCCCACGGCGGCGATGAGGGTAATACCCATGAGGTTGGCGACGCCCAGCAGGTAGTTATCACAGTACAGGGGGGCCGTGAATACCAGGATGAGGAGGGCAATAAATAGGGCCCAGTGGGTCTTGGTGCGCAGGATTGCCATGTCCTTAGCATAGCTGTAATTGTAGGTTCCGCAGGGTAAACCCATCTTATATCCTTTCTATCCTGACTTCGCCGAAGAGGCCGTAAGGCTTAATAAACAGGACAACTATGATGATAATAAAGGGGATGACATCTTTGAGTCCCCCCCATCCCACGATGGGGGTGAGCCAGCCGCTACCCAGGTTTTCCGCCAGGCCGATGATTGGGCCGGCGACGATGCAGCCGATGAAGGAATCCAGCCCGCCGAGGATAACCACCGAGAATGCTTTCAGTCCCGTCTCAACCAGGCCATGGGTGAGACCACTGATGCTGGAGATAAGGATGCCGGCAATAGCGGAGACAACACAGGCGAGCATCCATGAGGTAGAGAAGATGGACGTCACGGGGATGCCGCAGGCTTGAACGGCCAGCTGGTCATCGGCGGTCGCCCTCATCGCAATCCCCATCTTGTGATACCTGAAGTAGAGGGTTAATATGCCGAACAGAATGAGGGAGATGACCGCCGCCCAGACATATGCCTGACTTACGACTGCCGGGCCAATCTTTAATGGTTCGATGGGAAATAAAGGCGGCAGGCCGGCTACCATCTCCGGCCAGATGAAGACCGCCAGCCCCTCCAGGAAGAACTCAAGGCCCAGGGTTACCGTGATTAGAGACAGGATAGGCTGGGCGATAAGGGGACGCAGACAGAATCGCTCAATCAGCCAGCCGAAAGCCAGGGCGAGAATGAGAACGACAATCAAACTGAGCCAGAGGGGCAGACCGACCTGCACCAGCATCGCGTAGAAAATCCAGGAGAAGATTAGCACCAGCCCCCCCAGCGCCAGGTTGGCCACTCCGCTCGATTTCCAGATAAGGGCAAAACTCAGTCCAATGAGGGCATAGATCATCCCCACGGTAACGCCGGTGATTGAATATTGCAGGAATTCAGCCATTTACGGTTCCCCTTTCTAAACAGTCCTTACTTTGATAGCGGTCTTTACTACGCCCTGTCTCCCGTCCCGATAGGTTACCGTGGCCTCCACCACCACCTCTTCCTTGTCCTCATACATGGCGTCGATTAAGGCCTTATATCGTTCTTCCACGAAGCCCCGCCTTAGCTTTCTGGTCCTGGTAAGCTCGGCTTCGTCGGGGTCGAATTCCTTGTGCAGCAGGACGAATTTCCTGGCCCTGGATTCCGGGGGAAGGTAGTTATTCACCCGGGCCAGGTCCTTTTTCACCAGCTCGGCGACCTCATCCTTCTGCGACAGGTCAACAAAGGTGGTATAGGGGACACGGTGATTTTCTGCCCATTTCCCCACCATGGCGAAGTCTATATTTATGATGCCGGCGACGAAGTCCCTGTCCGTGCCGCCGACAACCATCGCATCCTTGATATAGGGACTGAACCTGAGCCTGCCCTCAATGTACTGGGGAGCATATTTGGCTCCGGTCCTCAACTCTCCCATGTCTTTGAGTCTGTCCATGAAGATTAAGTGTCCTTCGGGGTTAACATAGACACAGTCGGCGGTGTGGAACCAGCCATCTATCAGGCAGCTCGCGGTCTTTTCCGGGTCCTTATGGTAGCCCTTGAACAGGCAGTCACTTCTAATCAGGAGCTCCCCATCATCGGCTACCCTGACCTCGGCGCCCACAGCCGGCCGCCCTATGCTCTCGAACTTGATATCCCCTTTGCCATGGGAAGAGATAAAGCCGGCTTCCGTCCCCGCGTAGTTCTGCCTGAGTTCGATACCTATAGCGTGGATTAAGCGGAAGGTGTCCAGGCTCAATACCGAGCTTCCGGTAACGGCAAAGCGGCATTTGCTCAGTCCCAGCTGGTCTTTAAGCGGCCGGAAGAGAAGGTAGTAGGCTACCTGGTAGACAGCCCGCCAGAACAGGTTCGGTCTTTTACCCTCGAGGGTGTAGTCGGCCATCTTGTAGCCTATGGGCAGGAACAGGTTGTAGCAGAACCTTTTTAGCGGGTGGGCATCAATCATCTTGACCTGGATATCTGAAACGAGCCCCTCCCATTGCCGGGGACCATAGATGGCAAAGTTGGGGCCGATTTCCCTGATGTCCGCGAGGACGGTTTCCTCTTCTTCAGGGAAGTTTACCCTTGCCCCGCTCAGCAGGTGAGGAATGGTAGCAAAGAAACTGTCTCCCACCCAGGCGGCGGGAAAGTTGGAGAAGAGGTCATCGTTTTCATTTAGCGGGTAGCGGCCAACAAAGCCATCGGCCGTGGTTATCAGGGCACGGTGGGTGATTATGGCCCCCTTGGGCAGGCCGGTGGTTCCCGAGGTATAGTAAATGAAGGCGGTATCGTCCCCGGTGCCCCTTTCTACGTTCTGCTCGAAGAGCCCGGGGTGTTCCTTCTCGTATTCCTTGCCCAGCTCTACCACCTCAGCGAAGCTGGTCAGGATAGGGTCGTCGTAGTTCTTCAGCCCTTTGGGGTCCCAATAGATAACCTTCTTCAGTAACGGGAGTTCCCCCTGAATTTCAAGGAACTTGTCCGCCTGCTCCTGGTCGTTGACAACGGCGAATTTGGAATCAGAGTGTTCGGCGATGTATTTTACTTCGGAGGGGATGGAGTCAACAAAAATGCCGGTAGTGATGCCACCGGCTGCCTGCGCCGCGAACTCTCCCCAGAACCATTCCGGTTCATTGTCGCCGATAATACAGACCCTGTCCCCACGTTCCAGGCCGAGGCTTATCAGGCCCAGGGAGAAATATTTTACCTTCTCATAGTATTCCTTCCAGGTATATGTCTGCCAGATTCCGAAGTCCTTCTTGGTAAAAGCTACCCTGTCTGTCCACCTTTCGCTGTTGCGCCTGATAAGCTTGGGAATCGTATCCACCTTTTCCATCTATATGCATCTCCCTCTGCTCTTTATATTGGGGGCGTTATTGAGGACATTATACTCCTGCGAACTTATATGTCAATAGGCTGCCGCTACTTAGCTTCCTGTCCCAGGTAAGCTCTAATGACCTCGGGATTACTTTTAATTTCGTCAGGGGTGCCTTCGGCAATTTTACGCCCGAAGTCAAGGACGATAATCCTGTCGGCTATGTCCATGACCACTCCCATATCATGTTCAACCAGGACGATACAGGTGACGCCGTCCCTCAGGGTAGGGTTGTTGGGGTAGGTGACCCCCTGCCCCTCGAACACATCGACGACGAATCTGGCAATATCCTCTTTCTCCTCCAGGTTCATCCCGGCCATGGGCTCATCAAGGAGCAGCACTTTTGGTTCCAGAGCCAGGGCTCTTCCCAGTTCGACCCTCTTTCTCATTCCATAAGGCAGGGAACCAACCACTCTCTTCCTGATTGGCTCTATCTCCAGGAAGTCAATAATATCCTCTACCAGCTCGCGGTGTTCAATCTCTTCCTTGTGTGCCCAGCCGAAGTAGAGGGAACCGCTGACGAAGTTCTGCTTCATAAGAACGTGCCGGGCAGCCATAATATTATCCTGAGAGCTAAGCCCGGTGTAGAGCTCGATGTTCTGGAAGGTTCTCGCCAGGCCAAGGTTTGCTACCTTATCCGGGCGCATCCGGGTGATTTTCTTCCCCTCGAAGTAAATCTCACCCTGCTGGGGTTTATAGAAGCCGCTTATGCAGTTGAGAATGCAGGTCTTGCCCGCGCCATTCGGTCCGATAATAGCCAGAATCTCATTGTCTTTGATTTCGAGGCTGACATCATTGAGGGCATGGACCCCGCCAAAGTTGAGTGAAAGGTGTTCGATTCTGAGCTTGGTTTGGTTGCCATTTTCCATTTATTTGCCGCCTCCTTGATAATGCTGACATTTCATAGCTTACGCAGATTATAGTGCTCGCTTTGCGGGGTGTCAAGGACTTCATTGCTTGAGGGCGGATATTTGACAGCAGGTATGTAGCTTGACTTATAATAAGCTGGTTTCCTAATTGGGGTATGGTGTAATGCAGATAAACGTGTCGCAGCAGCTTAAGGCACCGGTCGGTTTAGCCCGGGACTATGAGCTAAGCCAGCCTGTGGATGTTATCGGCGATGGTAAGAGCAGCCCGGTCCAGGGCAGGGTCAGGCTGGTGCGTACCAACCGTGGTATCCTGGTCAGGGGGACCCTGCACACCGAGGTGGAAGTTAGCTGCAGTCGCTGCCTGGGCCTGTTTGACCTTCCCCTGGTGCTGGATATTGAAGAGGAATATTTCCCGATTAGGGACACGGTTAGCGGGGCTCCCGCCGCTTTGCCTGACGAGCCCGGCTGTTTCACGATTGATGAACATCACATTCTTGATTTGACCGAGGCAGTCCGCCAGTATGCACTACTGGGTATTCCAATGAAGCCACTCTGCCGGGAAAACTGCGCCGGCCTGTGCTCCCGTTGTGGCCATAACCTTAACCGGGGGCCCTGTGGCTGCTCGCCTCAGGATGTAGACCCCCGCGGGGCGGTAGAGGGCAAATTGACTTTAATCGGTCTGTCGAATCAAATAGAT
>JAUWPF010000088.1 GCA_030611745.1 Chloroflexota bacterium
GGTTATAGTCTGAAGTCGCCGTGTTCCTGAATATATGGGATAAGCCCACCGCTGTCAAGTATGTCCCCCATTACCCGCGTGATTTTGCTGAAAGTAAACTGGTTGCCATTGGTGATATCACTGACGGTGCCCGCTTTAAGGTCTATCTCCAGTGTATCCCCATTATTAATCCTGTCGGTGTCGCACAGCAGTACCGGCAGTCCCAGGTTTATGGCGTTCCTGAAGAATATCCGGGCTACCGATTTAGCTAGGACGGCACTTACCCCTGCCAGCTTGATAGCCAGGGGCGCATGCTCACGGCTTGAGCCGAGTCCGAAGTTAGCGCCTGCCACAATGAAGTCTCCCGCCATTACCCGGGAAGCAAAGCCAGGGTCAGCGTCTTCCATAACGTGTTTTGCCAGCTCGGGCAGGTTGCTTCTCAGATGAGCCAGGCGCCCCGGGGTAATATGGTCGGTAGAAATGTTATCGCCAAACTTGAAGGCTTTTCCGGTAAGCATCTATATTACCTCTCTGGAGTCGGTGATTTCACCGGTGATGGTGGTCGCTGCCGCTGTGGCGGGGCTGCCGAGGTAAATGAAGGCTTCAGGGTTACCCATTCGTCCCTTGAAGTTCCGGTTGGCCGTGGAAAAACAGGATTCACCATCACCTAACACTCCCTGGTGCAGACCGAGACAGGGTCCGCATCCCGGCGGCAGGACGGCGGCCCCGGCTTCAAGCAGGGTCTGAATATAGCCTGCCTTAATTGCTGCCAGCAGGACCTGCCGTGACGCCGGTGCCACAATTAGCCTGGTCTGAGGGCAGCGTTTTTTCCCTTGCAGGATGGTGGCTGCTACTGCCAGGTCCTCCAGGCGACCGTTGGTACAGGTGCCGATAAATACCTGGTCTATTTTGGTTCCTTTAAGCTCTCTGGCCGTTACTATATTATCTACGGTGTGAGGTCTGGCTACGGTGGGTTCAAGCCCGGCGAGATTAATATTAATGGTCTTTTCATAATTAGCATCGCCATCAGGCTGGAGCATTCGAAAGTGGTTGCCCCTCCCCCGGGATATTAAGTAGTCACGGGTAACCCGGTCGGCAGGGAAAAGCCCTGCTTTAGCCCCGGCCTCCACTGTCATATTGGCAATCGTCAGCCGCTCGTGCATTGGCATGATGTCGATGCCGCTGCCGCTAAATTCCAGTGCTTTGTAGGTAGCGCCATTGGCGCCGATATTGCCGATGAGGTGAAGAGCGAGGTCTTTGGCATAGACACCGGCGGGGAAATTGCCTGAGATAACCACCTTAATGCTTTCGGGGACCCGCAGCCAGGTCTTTCCCAGTCCCAGGGCAATAGCTATGTCGGAGGAGCCCATCCCGGTAGCAAAGGCGCCGATGCCACCGGCGGTGACGGTATGTGAGTCGGCTCCAACGATGACATCGCCTGGTCTGGCAAACGATTCGGCTACTAGCTGGTGACAGACACCGTCACCGGTATTGTAGATAAGGCAGCCGGTCTCTTGAGCAAAATGGCGCAGGAGCATGTGGTCGTTGGACAGGCTGGAGTTTGGACTGGGGGCAGCATGGTCGAGGAACAGGGCAGTTCTCCCTGGACTAGCCAGATGCTTGAGGCCACTTTCCTGAAACTGCCTTACTGTTAATGGTCCCGTAGTATCCTGAACGAAAACCAGGTCAACCCTGGCAATAACAATCTCCCCTGCTCTGGCCTCGCTTTCGGACTTCTCACTCAGTATCTTCTCGGCTAATGTCTTACCCATAACAGTCCGGGGCGCTCTATTTTTGGTTAGCCAATTACTGCCAGGACATCATCCCTGGCTACTTTAGAACCATTCTTGAAGTTTATTGCTTTGACCTCTCCGTCAACCGGGGAAGAGATGGCGTTAGCCATTTTCATTGCTTCCAGGATGACCACCGGCTCGCCGGCCTTGATTTTGTCGCCGACCTTTACCTCGTAGTGGATGATTATCCCCGGCATCGGAGCCGTAATCTTGGTCCCGCTGACTTCGGCAGCCGCCGGCGGTGCTTCCTCTACCGGTGCTTTGGCTGGTGGTGGAGTTGCGGTTGTAGTGGCTGCCGGTGCGGTTGATGGTACCCCTGTTTCCTCCACGCCGACGTTGTAGACCTTGCCGTCGACATAGACTTTGAAGGTTCTGACGCCAGCGCCGGGTATTGCGGGGTCTTTCTCAGCCAGCTTGCCTGCTTTTGCGCTGGCGATGAGCTCGTCTTCGCGCTTTATATCATCCAGGGTTTTTGGTTTTACCTCGGGGGGTGGGGTCTCCAGGCCATACTTCCACCTCAGAAAGCGCATCCCGGTAGTGGGGTAGAGGGCATAGGTGAGAATATCACCGATGTCCCGGGCAATGTCTTTGGTTGCCTCTTTGGCCTTGTCCAGCTCTGGCTCAAGAATATCAGCCGGCCGGCAGGTGATGGGTGTCTCCCCACGCTCATAGCCTTTGAGGATTATCTTCTGGACCTCGGGGTCGATGGGGGCCGGCGGTTTACCATATAACCCGTAGGCATAGTCCTTTACCTGTCCCGATATCATCTTATATCTGCCGAAGAGGACGTTCTGGACTGCCTGGATGCCCACAATCTGGCTGGTGGGGGTAACCAGGGGTGGGTAGCCTAATTCCTTTCTGACCCGGGGCAGTTCGGCATATACCTCTTCAATTTTATCCAGGGCATTGGCTTCTCGTAATTGGGATACGAGGTTGGTGGTCATCCCCCCCGGAATCTGGTGCATCAGCACGCTGGTATCAATGACTGCCATGTGGATAGTGTCCAGGAAGTCCCGGTATTTGGGAGCGATGGACTCAAAATACTGCCCCAGCTGGAACAAGTGAGCGAGGTCAAGCCCGGTGTCTCTGGGGGTTCCCTGAAGGGCTACTACAATCGGCTCAATAGCAGGGTGGGAGGAGCGCAGGGCAAAGGGAGCAAGGGTGGTGTCGATGATATCTACCCCTGCCTCGACAGCCTTGAGGCAGGTCATGGATGCCATGCCGCTGGTGTAATGGGTATGTAGTTGCAGTGGTATCTTTAGCGTCTCCTTCAGTGCCTTAATCAGTTCGTAGGCATCATCCGGGGACATCAGGCCGGCCATATCTTTGATGCACAGGCTGTCGGCCCCCATCTCCTGGAGGACTCGTGCCTTGTTGACATAATAATCGATGTTGTAAACCGGGCCGCCCAGTTTTGACTCGGTGAGGGAATAGCATAGCGTAAGCTGGGCATGTTTACCGCATTCTTTGATTGCTCTGAGCGAGGTTTCGAAGTTGCGCTCGTCATTCAGGGCGTCAAATACCCTGAAGATATCGATGCCCACTTCAGCGGCGTGATGGACAAAGGCGGTAACTACATCATCGGCGTAGTGGCGGTAACCCACCAGGTTCTGTCCTCGGAGCAGCATTTGAAGTGGGGTATTGGGCATCAGTCGTTTTAAGATACGTGGTCTCTCCCACGGGTCTTCATTGAGAAATCTGGTCGGGACGTCAAAGGTAGCCCCGCCCCATACCTCCATGGAGTAGAACCCGCTCCTGTCCATTTTCTCAGCGATGGGTGTCATGTCTTCAGTCCGCATTCGCGTCGCTAAGCTGGACTGGTGCCCGTCACGCAGGGTAACGTCTGTGATTTTAAGGGGGCTTTTTGCCATTTCTATCGTTCCTTCCCTGTCTGGCTTTATTATTGGCGCCGTTCAGCGTCTGAGCTTTGGCTGGGAGTTACCTCCGGTACCTGTCGAAAGGTTTTTATTTCTGGATACAGCCTCAGTAATCTTATCATATTGCCTGCTAGATGGGCAAATCTGCAGATAGAGGGTTGATAAGTGATGGAAGGGTGCTAAAATAGGGAGTGGAGTTTAAGTGGTGATGAATAGTCTGCCGTTAGCTCCTACCTGCTGTGGGGGTATTGAATTCAGGTGGGGGGAGCGGACCTATGTTATGGGGATATTGAATCTTACCCCTGATTCCTTCTCCGGGGATGG
>JAUWPF010000033.1 GCA_030611745.1 Chloroflexota bacterium
GTGGGGATTAAACCTGAGACCCCGCGTTATGTCTTTGAAGACCTGCCTGTAGAAAAGAACGACCCCTTATTTGAGCGAAACTACAACCTGTGCATAGGCTGCACCCGCTGTATCCGGGTCTGCCGCGAGGTACGCGGGGTAGGAGCTTTAGACTTCGTCTTTGATGAAGAAGGCCAGGTCGTAGTAGGCAGTGTCAATCCTACACTTAGAGAGTCAGACTGCCGCTTCTGCGGTGCTTGTGTAGAGGTCTGTCCCACGGGCGCTCTGACAGACAAAGGCATTACGACCACCGAGCGTGAAGAGATACTGGTTCCGTGCCGAAATGCCTGTCCTGCGGGCGTAAATGTCCCTCGCTATCTGCGCCTGATCAAAGAAAGAAGGTTTGATGAGGCGATAGCCGTAATCCGAGAGAAGGTCCCGTTCCCAGCGGTTCTGGGAGACGTCTGCCTGTACTTTTGTGAGGAAAAATGCCGGCGTGGCGAGGTGAGTGAACCGATAGCGATAAGGGCTCTCAAGCGCTTCGCTGCCGAGCATGATAGCGGACTGTGGAAAAAGAGGGCCAAAATAGCCCCGACTACCAATAAAAGGGTAGCTATTGTCGGCTCAGGTCCAGCCGGGCTGACGGCGGCATACTACTTAACTAAACTCGGCCACAGCGTGGTTGTTTTTGAAGCATTACCTGTAGCTGGCGGTATGATGAAGGTTGGCATCCCTGAATACCGTCTCCGCAGGGAGGCACTGGACAGAGAGATAGAAGAGATAAAGAGTATCGGTGTTAGCATCAAGACAAACACCAAGGTTGAATCGGTAGATAAGCTCCTGAGGGAAGGCTACGATGCCATTTTGTTAGCAGTTGGTGCCCATCGGGGTCAGAAGTTACCTCTTCCCGGGGCTGACCTTGACGGGGTGCTGGTCAATATCCCCTTCTTGAGAGATGTGAACCTGGGTAAAGATGTCAAGGTAGATAAAAGGGTGGTAGTTCTTGGCGGCGGCAATGTCGCTTTCGATTGCGCTCGAACGGCACTGAGGCTGGGGGCTACCGATGTCCATATAGCCTGCCTTGAGTCGAGAGATGGCATGCTGGCTACATCTGAAGAAATTGGCTGGGGTGAGGAGGAGGGTATTACCATCCATAACCTGCAGACTTTCACCAGGATTGTAAGTGATAACGGGCGAGCCAGCGGCGTGGAGTGCCTTGATGTGAAGTCTTTTGAATTTGATAGTAAGGGCAGGCTTCATGTTGAGACTATTCCTGGTTCAGAGCATGTTCTGCCCGCAGATACCGTCATCTTTGCCATAGGTCAGCTACCTGAGCTTGAGCTGATAGAAGAGGTTAGCGGTGTTAACACCACCAGGCAGCGCACTGTGGAGGTTGACCCGATTACACTGGCTACTGGCAAGAAAGGTATCTTTGCTGCCGGTGACGCAGTAACAGGGACAGCCTCTGTCATTGAGGCGATTGCTGCAGGGCGCCGGGCAGCTACTTCCATTGACCAATACCTCGGCGGCAGTGGTGAAATAGACGAGATGCTGGCTGATATCGAACAGCCGAGCCAGTACTTAGGGCATAAAGAGGGTTTCGCTGACAGACTCCGGGTTCCCATGCCATGCCTGGCTGTGGAGCAGCGGCTCGGCGGCTTTCCCGAGGTAGAGCTGGGCTTTAGTGAACCTGAAGCTATTGACGAGGCAGAGCGCTGCCTCAGATGCGAACTCAGGCTCCTCTTGTCCAAGCCCATTACGGCACCGAAGGGGGAACTCCAGGTAGAATTCACTCTGGAGAATGTCAACCAGACTCCCGAGGTAGAGGGGGTCTTCGAACTGCTGGACCAAGAGGAAAACATCATTTACGTGAAGGGAGCGATGAACCTGCGCCGGGAGTTGGAGGAGAAGTTAGGGTTATACGACGAGGCCCGCTATTTCGTGTATGAAGAGGAGCCGATGTATACCAAGAGGGAGAGTGAGCTCCTGCAACAATGCCTCGCTGTAAGTGGCGAGATGCCTCAGGGGAATCGAGAGCTAGATGATCTTTTCTAGGGATTCAAGAGACAGTGCCGGCTTATTCGGTATATCTCCCTGACGCCTGAGACAGGGGTCTCTATATAACCTGTTATAGAGATTTAAAAAGGGGCTGAGGACAAGTCCTCAGCCCCTTTTTCATCGCTGGCTGAAATCAATGCCGGACTTTTATGAACAAGAACTGGAGCTGAGGGGACTCGAACCCCTGACCTCCTCCGTGCAAAGGAGGCGCTCTCCCAGCTGAGCTACAGCCCCTTAGATAAAATCATTATAACAACTAGCACCCCCGTCTGCAATTTGTCCTGAAGTCCACCAAATTGGACAAAACCTACCCCTGTCTGCTAATATTAATTATGGACATATGTTCATTAGTCTGGTTAGCAAGAGGTTACACCACTTATGTCAGGACTGCCTAAGTGGCAGGAAACATCCATTAAGCTGTATAATGACATCGTGCAAATAGTAGCCTCAGGAGAACAGGCGCCGTGGGTAAAGAGACATTTGAAAAGGAAGGCTGGAAGTTAGCCTCCACCAGCTCCGGGGAACACCTGAAGCGAACCCTGGAAATGTACAAGGAACTGGGCTTTGATATCTACACCGAAGAGGTAACACCGGAAGAGTGCGGCGGGTGCACCATTTGCTACCAGACCGGTAAGGAGACCCTGACCAGAATCTACACCCGGCCGAAGACCGATGATGATATCTTCTAGCTCCGGGTCATTACCGGTGCCCTGGAGAATGACCCCGGGAAGGCAGTTACGAGCTACCCAAACGGCGCGCCGGCGACCGGAAATAAGATGTGCGACCACCAGGAATGGAGGATGACCTATGGTAACTGAAGAGCAGGTAAGAAAAGGCCTGGAAAAATTGATGGTCCCGGGCGTAATGCGGAGTGTGAATGGACTGAATCTGGTCCGCGAGATTAGTCTATCCGGCCAGGAAGTCAGGATTAATCTGGCCTCAGCAGCGCTAAATAAAGGAGCCCAGGAATGGCTCAAAACCAGCGCCAGGGAAATCATAGGCAAACTACCTGAAGTAAACGGGGTAGAGATAGAATTTACCGAGGCTAAGCCGGCAGAGCTAAATAAGATTGGCAAAATCATTGCCATAATGAGCGGCAAGGGAGGGGTGGGCAAGTCGCTGGTAGCTGCCCTTACGGCAATACTGCTCAAACGCCAGGGTTTTGAAACAGGTATCCTGGATGCTGACCTGACCGGCCCCAGTATCCCCAAGATGTTTGGTATCACCGAGCGCCCTACCGGCAGCGATAGTGGAATACTGCCGGTGCTCTCAAGGTCAGGGATTGAGCTTATGTCTATCAATTTGCTCTTACCCCAGGAGGATGATGCCGTCATCTGGCGCGGCCCGCTCATCTCAAATACCATCAAGCAATTTGGAGAGGATGTGCTCTGGGGCAAGCTTGATTATTTGATTATAGACCTGCCCCCCGGTACCGCCGACGCTCCGCTTACGGTAATGCAGTCATTCCCGATATCAGGTGTAATCATCGTCTTTACCCCTCAGGACTTAACGGCGATGATTGTTAAAAAAGCAGTGAATATGGCTCAGAAGATGGATAAAGCCATCCTTGGCGTAGTCGAGAACATGAGCTATCTATATGTACCTGAAATAGATAAAAGGATTGAAATCTTTGGCAGAAGCCAGGGAGAAGAAATGGCAAGGGCGGCTAAAGCCCCACTTTTGGGGCAGCTGCCAATAGACCCGGAGGTTTCCAGGCTCTGCGACCACGGGGACATTGAGCGCTACGACTCTGATGCCTTTGCCAGCCTCAGCCAGGCAACCATCCAGGCACTGGCTGGCCCAAACTAGCTCGCCTGTCAGTAAACCCTGCCGCCAGTGATGGCTTCATCCCCTGGCTCAAGCAGGGATACGGTGCCACCTTCCATCGGCACCCCGAGGATAAGTACCTCCGATATAAAGCCGGCAATATTCCGGGGTGGAAAATTGACCACCGCTACTACCTGTTGACCAACGAGCTCGCTCTTACTGTAATTGGTTAACCGGGCAGAGGAAAATCTGGCCCCTATTTCAGGGCCGAAATCAATTTCAAACTTATATGACGGATTACGAGCCTTGGGGAAATCCTCCACCCTGACTACCCTCCCCACCCGCATATCCACCTTCAGGAAGTCGTTAAATGTAATCATATCCTCCAATGCTTTTCACCCCCTCATCGTGCTCCCGGGAAACCAGCGGCCAGTCTGGCCTCTACCAGCGACAGGACTGCTTTCGTCTCTATCTCAGATAAACCAGACTTCCTGGCCACTCCAGCCAGCGGGACTTTCCTGCCGGTTACAAATCCCCTGCGAAGTAAATATATCTCCTGTGCCAGGCCACCTATCTTCCTGTCATCAAGGTCAAGTAAAGAGGTAACCTCAGCGTGCTCCGTGGCCAGGATACGTATCAGGGCAGCATCGCTGCTCAGCGCCCGTTCATAGTCGGCAACGGCACTCCCCGGCTGACCAAGATTTTCGTAGGCAATAGCCCTGTTATAGAAGGAGCGGGCATTACCAGGGTAAAGCTCCATTGCCAGGGAATAGCACCTGACAGCAGCTTGAAACTCCTTACTCTCCAGATGACGGTTTCCTCGAATATAGAGGGTAATGCCATCTATGCAGGTATCAGGCAGATAGCATACCTCATCCCAATCACCCAGCCCTTTTAATTCCAGGTCACAAATCTTCCAGGTCTCACCCTGTCTTACCCGCAGCCCCAGCCTCCTGTGCCTGATATTCCCCGACCCGTACCACAGGTCGACAATACGCCGCCGACTGGTAAGCCTCACCAGAACAGCAGCATGAGGCACATATCTACCAGCATTATCAACAAGCACCTCAATAACACCTGCGTCAAGACCGAACAACCGGCCCAGCAGGGTAAACAGCTTGGCATAGCCGAGACAATCAGCCCTGCCTTCTTTTAAAACTTCACCCATGTCAAAGACCCTGCCCCGCTTTACATTTGCCCGGACAAGGTCGTAGAGCCACCCGGCAATCGCCGCCTCAAGCTGGCTTCGATAGCGAAAATTCTTCGCCCCAGCCAGACTTTCCTTAAACGAAGAGGCCAACTTCACTACCCCACCCCCGTTAAGAAGCGGGGCAAAATGCCTTATCCCATCTGGCAAGCCGGGTTTTTGCCAGTCAGCGATAACTCCTTTTACCTCATCTATCGTGGGGGCATCGTCAAAGGGGATTATCGTCCTCCCTGCCGTTATTACGAATGCATTATAGACTATTCTCGGGCTGGGGAGTAGTATATTATATAAGGGCAACGACATGGTCCTGGAAACTGTTTTAAGATAGTATTATGTCAAATAATAGTGACTTGAAGGAGGCTACAGATGGGTGACATTCTGGATGAGGCCTACGCTATCGCCCAGTGCAAAGATTGTCCATGGTACAAATCCTGTATAAGCCCGATGCGCTTCACCGCCGAGGATATCCGCCGGCAGCTAGAATCATCAGCCACAGGAGGAGGTATCCCCGCACAGACCGACCTCGGCATGGAAAGCTTTCTTTCCAGCATGGCATCCGCTGCCCAGAACTCCCTGCTGGAGGGCTGCCCTATCCTTATCAACCGCTTGCGCTCCAGTCCCAAGCTTGCCCAGCGGCTGAAGGAGATGATGCAAAACTGGGGTAAAGAGGAATACCTGGCCTGATGGAGATTGACAGCTAGGTACCATGGATATACTATTGGTGACAGGAGCAATGATGGAGTAGGGCACCCCACCGCGTGCTGAAATTTGAAATCCCCATTAGTAGTGAAAAAATAACGTAGCACTTCCATAAGCAGAAGTTTTGGACTATTGAAAGGAGGTCATCATGAAAGGAGAAGCAATCAATTTACCCAACGCTCCTACCCTACCTTTCTCTGCAGCAATCAGAGCCGGGGATTACATTTTTGTTTCGGGCCAAATTGGATTTACAGATGATAAAGGTGGAGAGGTTAAAGGCATTGAAGCGCAGACTAAGCAGTGTCTGGAGAATGTCAAGCAGGTTCTGGCAGCCGCCAACGCATCTTTAGATGATGTGGTCAAGGTGGCCGTCTTTCTACGCAACGGGGAAGACTTCACGAAAATGAATGAGGTATATCGGACTTACTTTGTTGACAATAAGCCGGCACGCTCGACCATAATAGTCGGCTTAGCCCTGCCGAGTATGCTGGTGGAAGTAGAGTGTATTGCCTATTCCCCACAAGCCTGATGGCATGTGGAAAGACAAACCTCAATCAAGGAAAACCTAACAGTAGTTCGAACCTGCAACCACATCAAAAGAGCACTTTAATAAAGGAGGAAGATGATGAACTTCAAGGTAGTTAATGCCATTTATAGCCCTAATGTAGATTTCGGAGAAGAGCTACTGAAGCCATTAGATGCCACACTGGTTAACGGCTTCTGGTTGAAAGAAGACGAGCTTATTGCCAACGCCACCGACGCTGATGCGCTGATATGTGCCAGTCCGGTACAGCCCATTACCCGCCGTGTGCTCAAATCTCTTTCCAAATGCCGTATCATTGCCAATCTGGCCATAGCCTACGACCAGATTGACCTGGAAGCTGCTACCGAGTATGGCATCGTCGCCATTAATATTCCCGACTACTGCATTGATGAAGTCTCAGGTCGGGCCACGGCTCTTATGCTGGCTCTGGGGCACCGACTTTTCCTCCTGGACCGGGAGGTAAGAGAAAAACACATCAACTTTGTGCCACCCAACCGGAAGACGGTCACCGAGATTGCCCTGCCTATCTTTCGCATGCGCGACCAGACCCTGGGCATTATCGGGCTGGGCAAAATAGGCACCACCTCCGCCCTCAAGGCCAAGGGGCTGGGCATGAGGGTTATCGCCTATGACCCGTACGTATTGGGAGCGGTGATGAGGAGCCACGGGGTGGAGCCGGTAGACCTCGACACGCTGCTCAGGGAATCAGACTTCGTCAGCCTCCATGCCGAGCTCACCGCTGAGACACGGAACATGATAGGTTATGAAGAGTTCAAGAAGATGAAGCCCACCTGTTACTTCATCAATACTGCTCGGGGAGCATCTGTTGACCAGCCAGCCCTTATCCGGGCCCTGCAGGAGGGCCTCATCGCCGGGGTAGGTCTTGATGTAACGGTAGATGACCCTGTAGCTGCCGATAACCCGCTTCTCAAAATGCCTAATGTCATCCTTACCGGCCATAGCGCCTGGTGCTCTACCACCGCCGACTCAGCGCCAGAGTACTGGCATAAGGCAATGGCGCAAACAGTCCTGGCATTGAAGGGAGAGTGGCCTCCCTATGCAGTCAACCCCGATGTGAAGAGGGCTTGGCTGGCGAAGTGGGGTAATACTGGATAAGATACATATCCCGTGCACCACGAGAGGTATCATCACCGAACAAGGTTGACTTTGCTCTGATGAAGTATATACTTACACGTAAAGGAAACCGAACCAGGTGCTTCTAAACTAACACAGGAGCCTTAAACAAACTCAGCAAGCAAAGGGGGTGGAGTGTGTGAACGAATAACGCTGGTAAGCCAATAAGGCAAAATCTAGAGGAGGTTTTAAAATGAAAAGAAAAGGGTTATTAACATTACTCAGTAGTATCTGCCTGATTCTAGTGCTGGCAGCGTTACCCTTCATAGCAGCCTGTACTCCTGAGCAACCCCAAAAGGTGTATCGGATTGGGGAGTGCATGATAATTGAGCACCCTGACCTGTTTGCCGACCAGGAGGGGTTTCATAAGGCGATGGCTGAGGCAGGCTTTGTCGAGGGGGTAAATGTTGAGTATACCTTCCTTAATGCCGAGGGTGATATGTCCCTGGCCAAGGCAATTGCCGACCGCTTTGTCGCCGAGAAGATGGACCTGATTCACGCTATCGCTACCCCCAATGCCCAGGCCTGTGTAGCAGCAACTGAAGGCTCTGACATTCCGGTGGTTTTCAGCACCTGCACTGCCCCCGCCGTAGCCGAGATTGTCTCCACCTGGGACGCACCCCGCACTGACAACGTAACTGGCGTCAGTGATCTGGCCGATATGAAAGGTCAGATGGCGATGATTAAGGAAATTTGCCCTGATATGAAGATACTCGGAGTGATTTACAACGCTGGTGAGGTTAACTCTGTCGTCCAGATGGACCAGCTAAAGGAGATTATGGCAGATGTTGGTATTGAGAAACTGGTAGAGGCCAACTGCGAGACAACCGCAGCCGTGTTCACGGCGGCTAATTCTCTCATCGGCCGCTGTGATGCTATCTACATCCCCACCGACAATACCGCCGTCTCCGGGCTTGAGTCGATAATTGCGGTTGCTGAAGAGAACAAGATACCCTTCTTCGGCTCTACCGGAGATATGGTTGACCGGGGCTGCATTGCCGCTAAGGGTGCCGATTACACCTGGATAGGTGAGGAGGCAGGACGCTATGCGGCTCGAATACTAAACGGTGAGTTTGCTGGTGATATCCCAGTTGTAGCCTGCTCTGCAGAGGCTTGTAAGCTGGTGGTTAATCCTGGGGCAGCCCAGAGAATGGGTATAACCATCCCGCAGGCGGTTATTGATAAGGCCTCACGAGTGGCAGAATAAAAGGACCAGACAGAAAAAACTCGTAGTGGTTTGACAGGGGGGCAATCCCCCTCAGTGGAGGCAATCCCCCCTGTCAGATTAGGAGGAAAGTGTTATCTTCCATAGTAGTAGGTATCCTGAACACTTCAATCTCTGAAGGATTGGTGTTCGGCTTCGTTACTATAGGCGTATTTTTGACATTCCGTGTACTCGCTTTTCCTGACCTTACTGTAGATGGCAGTTTTGTTGTTGGCGGCTCTATTGCTGCTGTTATGATTTTTGCCGGCTGTAACCCCTTCCTGGCAACTATTGCCGCCTTTATGGGTGGATTAATTACTGGCTCGATAACCGGCTTACTCAATACCAAGTTAAGGCTATCAGCTTTACTGGCTGGCATCCTTATGATGGTCGGCCTTTACTCTGTAAACCTGCTGATTATGGGAAGACCAAATACGCCCATGCTGCGCAGTATAACCATCTTTGATAGTATTGCCGGTTGGTTTGGAACTACGAGAAGTATAATATTGGTTATTATCGCCCTTGCGGTAATAGCCTTCATCGTCTTTATGATATTGAACTGGTTTCTGCGCACCGAGACTGGCTTGGCCTTGAGGGCATCGGGTGATAATGAGCGGATGGTACGCGGTCTGGGTTCAGATACCGATAAGAATGTGATAATGGGCTGTGCCCTTGCTAACGGTCTCGTTGCCCTGTCGGGTGCCTTGGTAGCCCAAAACCAGCAGTTTTGCGATGTCAATATGGGGATAGGGATGATTGTGATGGGCCTGGCGGCGGTAATAATTGGTGAGGCAGTAATTCGCCCCCGGGGTATTACGTCGACTTTGCTTGCCTGCTTTGCGGGCACTTTTATCTATCGCCTGTTTATAACAGTTGCTCTCAGGCTCGGCTTGGCCCCGGGGAATCTGAAATTGATCACGGCGTTACTGGTAATTATTGCCTTAGCCATTCCGTACATCCAGAAAAAGCTACGCCACGAGTGGATGCCGCCAGCGGCGAGAATGTGAGGAGGTACCAGTCATAATGAGTACGACTGAAAATCATACCATCCTTCAACTCCAGGAGGTGAGGAAGGTATTTGCCCGGGGTACCGTAGACGAGGTTACCGCCTTAGATGGTGTCAATCTGGATGTTCATGACCAGGACTTTGTTACCATTATTGGCAGCAACGGTGCTGGTAAATCTACCCTGCTTAATATTGTCGCCGGTGTCTTCCCCCCCGAAAGAGGGGGCCGGGTTGTTATCAGCGGTGATGATGTTACCAATCTGGCAGAGTACAAACATGCGGCATACGTCGGCCGGGTGTGGCAGGAACCCGAGGTAGGGACCGCCCGCAACCTGACCATTGAGGAAAACCTCTCCCGCGCTATGCAGCGGGGGCAATCGCGGGGGCTGAAGGCAGCCCTTAATAAGGAACGAA
>JAUWPF010000043.1 GCA_030611745.1 Chloroflexota bacterium
GGCTGCAATACTGAGGGCACAACTGTAGGGAAACTCGCGACCATTCAGCTCAGCAGTCAGCAGGAGGGGATTTGGGTAAGCGGCATGGGTGAGGTAACCGTTGTCCCTGATATTGCTACCCTGAGATTAGGTATTGTGGCTCAGGAGGCAACCGTAGCCGAAGCTAAAACCAGGGCATCCGAAGCTATGAATAAGGTCATGGCAGCCCTGACCGATAGTGGGGTGGCGGAAGAAGACATCCAGACCCAGTATTTCAACATTCGGCAAAGAACAAAATGGAATCAGGAGAATGACGAGGAAACTGTGGTCGGCTACCAGGTAACCAATAAGGTAACTGCCAAGATAAGAGATATGGACAAGGTTGGCAGCATTATTGATAGTGTAGTTGAGGCCGGGGGTGACCTCACCAGGATAGACAGCATCGGCTTTTCTGTAGATGACCCCTCGGCCTATTACGAGGAAGCCAGGGGAGAGGCAATGGCTGATGCCAAAGCCAAGGCGGAACAGCTGGCTGAGCTGGCTGGTGTTACTTTAGGTAAGCCAACTTATGTAGCCGAGGGTGCCCAGCCACCTATCTACAAAGACGTATATTATGAATTGGCAGGAGGAGGAGCGTCGATACCAGCACCTGCACCACCATCAATCAGCCCCGGGGAGATGAAGATTAGCCTCACGGTTCAGGTAGCTTACAGCATTGTGCAATAAGCTGAGTCTTTCCAGCATAGTAATCGGCAGGGGCGAAGTCGGAGAGGTGCTTTAGTGCCCGGTGATGTGCTTGCCTTCCTCTGGCTTTGCCCTCCTGTCATCTTAGTTGTAAACTACAGATAACATAGAGGAGGTTATTAAAATGAGAAAGCTGATAATAGGATTGATATTGATAGTATGTTTGCTGGTGCCTGTTTCTTGTGCTAAACCACCAGCGCCAGTGCCGACACCAACACCAATGCCAGCACCGGCACCACCAGGCTACGGTCAGGAACTATCACCCCCGGTACCACCGGCCCCAGCGCCATCGCCCTCAGAACTGGTGAGGCCAACAACAACCCCGATAACGGAAGGGGGGGCGCTGGAAAAGATGCCCGAACTGGGCGAGACTCGCATGATTGTGCGCACCGCGGAGATAGCACTGGTGGTAAATGATGTCGCCACCACTTTAGACCGGGTTGCCGACCTCGCTGCGGGTCTTGGCGGGTATGTCGTTTCTTCGAAGCAGTGGAAAGAGGAGGAAAGACTGGTTGGTATCATCACCATCCGTGTGCCGGCTGAGGACTTTGCTGGTGCGATGGAAACGCTGCGCGGGCTGGCGGCTGATGTTACCCATGAGGAA
Organism: Chloroflexota bacterium; assembly: GCA_030611745.1. Taxonomy (GTDB): domain Bacteria; phylum Chloroflexota; class Dehalococcoidia; order Dehalococcoidales; family JAUWPF01; genus JAUWPF01. The sequence continues at coordinate 1,328 of JAUWPF010000043.1, forward strand.
ACATTAGCCAAAGACGTAACCGAGGAGTATGTTGACCTCAGCGCCAAGCTGAGAAACCTGGAGGCAACAGAAGAGCAACTCCTGCGGCTGATGGAGAAGGCGGAAAAGGTCGAGGATATCCTCAATATCCAGCGGGAACTCTCAAGGACAAGGGGTGAGATTGAGCAGACCAAGGGGCGGATGCAGTATCTGGAGCGAACATCGGCTACCTCACTTATCAGGGTGCAATTGAACCAGGCTGAGCTTGAAGCCAGGCTCATTGTCAGTAAGAAAAGGGTAAAGGAGGGGGAGAAGGTCGAGTTTGAAGGTCGAGTTTACGGGGGTTTTTCACCCTACAGCTATGAGTGGGACTTCGGTGACGGGGAGACGAGCACAAGTGCTTATCCAGTCCACGCCTACAAGAGCGCCGGAAGCTACACCGTCTCCCTGAAGGTGACCGACGACAGGGGTAACAGTGATACCGAAACCAGGGATGACTATATTGTTGTCCGCCCGGGGTGGAGTGCCGGAAATATCGCCAGTGCCGCCTGGAGTGGACTGGTTACCTTTGGTCATGTGCTGGCGAATATATTCATCTGGGTAGGCATTTTCAGCCCTGTCTGGATAATTATCGGCGGTTTGGTATACTGGTTCTGGTGGCGTCGCCGAAAGAGGAGGCTTTAAGATAAAAGTCATCCGCAAAATAGCAAAGCCCTGCGGGATAGCCGGTGGAATCTGGGGTCTTCTGGCTCCTATTCTGGTGCTACTACCTATTACGGCACGGGGTGTCACGCCCCCGGTTACTGTGGTGCCAGGCTATGAGGTGTCAGTGATAAGGAGACTGGTTCTCGGGTTGGGGAAGGAGATGGTGAGCATGGTCGAGGCAGGTGTAGCTGGTGATGCCCTACCCATTCTGTCTGTTATAGCCCTGATGGGTATGCTGGGGCTTTTGGCAATAGTGTTGAGTAAGCAGAGACCACACCTGGGGAGGATATTCCTCTGGGTCAGCGCCTCGGCTATGCTTGTGGTTAGCCTGCTTTGTATTTTCAGCATAGGAGTGATTTTCCTCCCGGCTGGGATATTGCTTATGCTGGCGGCAATCGGGCTGAGGGAGCAGGCGAAACCATCCGTGCCGCAGGGTAAGTAAGGAGGCAGGAACAATGATTTACTTGCTATCCGGACTTTTAGTCGTTCACGGCATAGTATGTCTCCTCGGTGCCTTCTTCCCGTTCTATCCCCCTGTCTATCTCTTCTATGTGTTCTTCCCCGGGCACTTCGCCATCAGGCTGATAATAGTTCTCCTCATCGGGGCGGCACAAATTACTTATGGATTGCATTTAATTTTAAGAAAGAGATGGCGGATAAGGTGGTACTGGCCGGCCATCGCCACTATCGTAATCACCGGCCTGCTCTTGGTTTATCCTGCCGTCCAGAACCCCGGTCTCTTCGGGGTATCGGCGGGAAAAGACGAAAATCGTCAGCCGATATTGTTTAAAGAGATGCCGCCGGTGCAGGCTGAAGAAGCTCCGGATAACATTGTTATAACTCCGGGTGGTCCAGCATACCGGGTCGGTCAGCAAGGAGTAGAACATCCTTGGCCACCCCTCGATACAACTAAGGTTACTCTTGGCAGCAGCTTCGAGACGGATGCGGTTTATGTCCGGTACCGTGACTATATCGAGACAGAAGCGGGGGAATCCAGAAACAACATCGTTTTCATAAGCATGGGGAACAGGGCGGTCGGCAGCCTGAACCTGTATACGGTTAACCTCCCTACCGGCATTGAAGTCACCGAGGGAATACGCTGGCATGGGCCGGGGCCGGTGTCCGTGGTGCTGGTCATTGAAATCCCTCCTGATGTTCAGCCCGGACAATACACCTTTGAAATTGGCATAGAGATTGATGGCAAGGATTACGGCACAGTTCCTTGTAGGATTAAGGTGCTTGAGCAGGAGTAATAAATGAAAAAGAAATACCTGCCATTAATAGCTTTGGCGGTTGGCTTTGTCTGGGCCTTAATTGCCGCCAGTGTTCATAGTATGCTTTTTGCCCTCTTGCCGCTATTGGCTTTTGTCTTCGGCTATTTTTCATCGTGGCAGCGGGGTCTACTAAACAGTTTTCTGCTTTTCCTTGGGTACACCTTCGCTAACGCACTGATGTGGAGCCCCGGCATAAATCTGCTCTACCCGATGCCGTATTTTGTTGCCTTTATTACAGGTGGCTTCAGCCTCTGCCTCATCGGCACTCTGGCACCATTGGTGAGGAGGGGTTTCCGTAAGCCCGCCTCCATTGTTGCTCTGGCTGTTCTGACTGCTGTCGTCATCTGGTGCGGCTTTCTGGCCTGGACCAATTACGGCTACTACTACCAGGTTATCATCAATTCACGGGAAAACCTTGAAAACCTGGAACTCTACTTGCCGGTGGGGACTGTCTCCGGTGAACCCTACGTGGAATTATTCGATAATCCTCTCTACGTGCCGGGTAAGCTAACTGAGAATTATACAAAAGAGTTGGTGGATACCGAGTATGGCCGGATGCTGAAACTCACTATCCCCGGTTTGCGAAAGGACGATGTCCCGGAGCCCAGATACACCGGGAACGTAATCTTCCGGCAGGAAAACCCTCCCCGTAAACTGATACATCTCATACCCAGGTATGATGTTGTGCCAGTCGATGAAGTAAGCTGGGGAAGAGCCATCGGGTTGGTAAAGACATCCGAAAGCAAGATTATTGAAGAGTTCAAGGTTCCGATTATGGTCAAATCCGGTACGGATGCTGACTTTGAACTAAGGCTGGAAAACCGCACTGACCGCGGTGAGTGGATTAATTTCACCTACACCAAATCAAACACCTACACCGAGCTTATCAGGTATGAAGGCAGCACCGGCGATGAATGGCTGCTCGTCCCTGTGGAAGTCACTGATAGGCTGCGCATCAGGGGAGTAGGAGATTAAGCTGAATCCGTGAACAGGAGGTAAAGAATGAGAAAGCCAGTTAGACTCTGCACTATAGCTTTGGTTGTTGTGCTGCTGGCGACCACCCTATTCAGCACCAGCTGTACCTGCCTGATGCCTTCCCCAGTGCCGTATGGTCCCAAGGTAACAGGTGACGGTACCGGCGGAGCTATAGCTGTTTATGAGGATATCAGGGGCGGTAACCAACATGATTTCTATGCTCAGAAAATAAGTCCTGAGGGGGAAGCTCTCTGGGGAGAAACAGGGGTGCTCATCGGCAGCGGTTACAAAAACTCTGATAGCTTTTTTGACCTTCATATTGTGAATGATGGTTCTGGTGGGGCTTTCGCCGTGTGGAGTGCATATACCTCAGAGCCAGACTGGAGAGCGACTCCCGGTCAGTGCCAGATACCGTACTTAACGCACCTTACTAGGGTAGGTCTTGAGGGTAACATGCTATGGCAAAGGGAAATCGGGGCTATTTACCATATGATAAGTGACGGCTCAGGAGGGGTAATTATCGCTTCTATCTCTGAAGAACAGCAACTAAACATACTGAAGGTAGATTCTGAAGGTAAGTATCCCTGGGGTAAAGACGGGGTGCCGGTATACTTTGGGCAGTATGCCCATTCGCTCCACATGACGGGCGATGGCTCAGGAGGAGCCATCATCGTGCAGCAAAACCTTACTCAGACGGAGACTAATTTCGAAATTTTTGTCCAGAGGGTAAGCTCTGATGGCAGTCTCCCCTGGGGGCAAAAGGGGATACTCCTGTATCCTCCCTGGGGAAATGCTGAAGAAGTTCAGATAATCAATGATGGCTCAGGTGGAGCTATCGTTGCTTGGCAAGTTGAAAGGAAGGATATCCGTGTTCAAAGGGTGGATGCAAGTGGTAATGTATTGTGGCAGCAAAATGGTGTGCCACTGGAGATAACCAAAGCCGCGGGAGAAGCTTTTCCCCATACCCCTCTCCTAGTAAGCGCTGGCTCAGGCAACGCTATCGTTATCTGGGAAGACCTGCGGCGTGGGCTGGCGAGCATATATGCCCAGAAGATAGATGCCAATGGGAACATCAAGTGGCAGCCGGACGGAGAAGAGGTCTGCTACATCAAAACTAATTCGAGCTTCTGGCCCCGCACAGCGGTAAGCGATGGCTCAGGTGGCGCTATCATTGCCTGTAGCTACAAAGAAGCCGAGACAAATGAAAGGGGTCTCTTGGTTCAGAGATTGGACACAACCGGCAGAGCAGTATGGGGCAATGGTATAGTGGTCACGGAGAGCGACCACATTACTCATGTTATAGCATACGACGGGTATGGCGGGGCTAGTATTGCCTGGGGCAGCGGCAAGTCCATGTTCAAGTCAGAGAGGTCATATATCCAGCGGATAGACTCGGGTGGCAAGCTTCTTTGGGGAGAAGAAGGAATCAGGCTAAATCCCTGAGGAGAGGGGACGCGTAGAAAGATGGGGACTGCTGAAGTGAACGTGGTGACTGGGGCTTTCAGCCACACCGGCAAATACATAGCGCAGCGACTTCTCTCTATGGGAGAAAGAGTAAGAACTCTCACGGGTCGGCCCGACCGTGAAAACCTGTTCAGCCACCAAGTAGAGGCTTTCCCGTTCAACTTCGACAAACCCAGGGAATTGATGGATAGTCTCCGAGGGGCAAAGACCCTGTACAATACCTACTGGATTCGCTTCGCCTGCGGTCAAGTCACGTTTGACAAAGCTGTGGAAAATAGCAAAACAATCATCACTGCGGCTGAGGAAGCGGGAATCAGGCGAATCGTGCATATCAGCATCACAAACCCGTCTGAAGACTCACCCTTTCCTTACTTCAGAGGGAAAACGCTCGTGGAGAAGGCGATTACCCAATCAAAGCTGTCTTACGCGATAATCCGACCGACCGTAATTTTTGGGCCGGAAGGTATTCTGATTAATAATATCGCCTGGCTCCTCAGGAAGTTTCCGATATTTGCCACCCCTGGCTCTGGAGATTACCGAATTCAACCTGTCTTTGTGGAGGATGTGGCAGAGATAGCTATTAACTCTGGCCACCAAGATGACAATGTCATTCTTGATGCTGTAGGCCCGGAAACCTTCACATTTAACAAGCTTGTGAGGATGATTGCTAGCCAGATGAACAGCCAAGCTAGGATAGTTCATGTTAGACCCGGGTTAGCGCTTTTCCTTGCTAGATTGATTGGCTATGCGGTTAAAGATGTGGTGATAACTAAAGACGAAATCGAGGGTTTAATGTCTAACCTCCTCGTTTCGGAATGCCAGCCAACAGCACCGACATCCTTCAGCGAGTGGCTGGGTCAGAATGCCGACAAAGTCGGGGCAAGGTATATCTCCGGGCTGGAGCGCAAGTATCGTGATTAATCATAGGTTGCTGTAATTCATAACTATCAAATAATTGCGACTAACCCTGTCCGGTTTTGGCCTCCTCATGCATTATAGTAATTAGAGGGGGTGAAAGGAGCCCTGGTTGTTGGATGAAGCACAGGTTATAGCCCTGATACGAACCGGTGACACCGATGCCTTTGCCGAGATTATCGAGCAATACCAGGCACCCATCATCCGCTATCTCTATCGACTGACGGGAGATTACGAAGTGGCTCAGGACCTGGCACAGGACACATTCCTTCAGGCATATAAGGGTATTCTGAAGACCAAATCTGAACTTTCCTTCAAGGCGTGGCTTTACCGAATTGCTACCAACAATGCCCTGCAGCTCCGCCGCCGGAAGCGGCTGCTCTCCTTTATTCCCTTTGCTAACTCAGGGAAGTCAGACATCTCAACTATAGAAGCCTCTTCTGACTGTGTCGAAGAAAGGATAATGATAAAGGAAGCCCTGCTTAAGGTGCCCGGTGAGCAGAGAACCTGTATGGTGCTCCACTTTGTGGAGGGGCTCAAATACCGGGAAATCGCCGAGATTCTCGGTATCTCAGAAGATGCAGTGCGCAAAAGGGTGGCCAGAGGAAGCCACGAGTTTCGGAAAGCATATCACCCAGAGGAGGTGAAGTGATAATGAAGTGCTCGGACATAGAGGAACTGCTCTCAGCCTATGCCAACGAGGAGCTTTCCCGTACCCAGCGGGAGTTTGTCGAGGAGCACCTGTCCGGCTGTGCTGACTGCCGGGCAGCCCTGGCAGACTATACTGCAGTGCGGCACCAGCTCACCTCCTTGAGAACAGCACCGGTAAGGTCAGACATAAAGGAGGCGACAATGTCAAAAATCAGAGCGGCAGATATACTCAAGAGGCCGTTCCAGAGACTGCTGCGTCCAGCCCTGATTGTTGTCCCTGTTGTGGCTATTCTGGTAACTCTTCTGGTGCTGCAGCCCTGGGGTACTTCTCTTGTCCCACGGAGTGTAATGGCCGAGGCATATGCGGCAACAGAAGGTTTACAGTCATACCGCATGTTCAGCTTCACTACCAGCACCTTTGAAGGAAAGACTATAGAGCAGACCTTCGAGCTTGGATTTGCTGCC
>JAUWPF010000022.1 GCA_030611745.1 Chloroflexota bacterium
GCAATAATCGGTGCTAAACCTCTAAGGGGGGTTCGCATGGTACAGAACACCGGCTCTGACACGGAAAGAAAGGTAGTAGCCATTCTCAAGGTCCTGAACGAGTCTTCTGAGCCGTTAGGGTCCATCACCATCGCCCGGGAACTTGAGCGCCACGGAATCTTCTTGAGTGAGAGAGCTGTTAGATATCACCTTAGAATAACCGATGAGCGGGGCTATACCCAGCCGCTGGGTCGTGACGGCAGAATGCTCACACCGCAAGGGATTGAAGAACTCAGGGCAGCACTGGCACCCGAACAAATCGGTTTCATCGTTGAGAAGCTAGAACTGTTAGCGTTCCACACCACTTTTGACCCCCAAAAGCGAACCGGCCAAGTTCCGGTAAATACCTCGCTCATTGACAGTGACAAGTTCAAAAAAGCACTGGCAGCGATGAGGGATGCCTTCAAGGCTGGAATATGTGTCAGTGAACTGGTGGCAGTAGCACCCGAAGGAGAGAAGCTCGGCTCGGTAGTCATTCCACATGGGAAAATCGGCCTGGCCACTGTCTGCAGTGTTGTAATCAACGGAGTGCTCCTTAAAGCTGGTATCCCCGTCGAGTCCAGGTTTGGCGGAGTGCTTGAGGTGCGAGACTCGAAGCCAAGGCGCTTCGTTGCCATCATCAACTATGCTGGTACATCCCTCGATCCCTCTGACCAGTACATTCGCGCCGGGATGACCAGCGTTGCCCAAGCCGCCAAAACTGGTAACGGCAAGATACTGGCTAATTTTCGTGAAATACCAGCCCCTTCTAGGGTAGTTGTCGACGAGAAATTAGCGATGCTCAAGGAGGTTGGTATCGGTGGAGTCTATGCCTTAGGCAATACTAGCGAGCCAGTCTCTCAGATGGCGGTAGGTCTGAATCGAGTGGGGATGGTACTACTCGGCGGCTTAAACCCGGTGGCAGCAGCAGTTGAGACAGGAATCAAGGTTGAAAACATCGCCGAGAGTGGACTGATTGACTTTCAGCAGCTACAGAGCTTCTGGCAACTCTAGGCCAGACCACTCAATTCTACCTACAAACCGGTAAGGTTGCAGAGGTTAAAAATTAGTCCTGATAGTCAAGCAAAAAGACCTGCGCACCGGCAGGCAGGCTGGAGCGGCTGAAGGAGAGTTTGGCCTGGGGGTCAACCTGTTTTATCCCCATTTCCTTAAGGAACCTGTCCACCGGGTCAAGTGCCCGGCTTAAGGCCGGTGTCTTGTAGTGCATAGGCACAATCACCTTTGGCTCAAGCTGGCGGACTACCTCGGCAGCCAGAGAAGCATCAATAGTGGACACCCCCCCCACCGGGAGGAGGAGGACATCCACGCTGTCTATTTCCTCTATCTGTTCCGCCGTAAGCACATGCCCCAGGTCACCGAGATGACACACTGAGATATCATCCACCTCCATAAGATAGACCGTGTTTTTCCCCCTGTTTTCACCCCCCTCAGCGTCATGGAAAGTGGCTACCCCTATAATCAGGATACCACTGATTTCATACTCGCCGGGCCCGGCTATCACCCGCGGTTCACCACTAACACCCCGGGCATACGAGTGGCCGGGGTGCTGGTGGCTTACGGTCACAATACGAGCCGCCGGCTTACCCAATGAGTAGCCCAGCTCCGGTGAATAAGGGTCGGTAATGACTGTAGCGTGCTTGCCCTTAATCTTAAAGCAGGAGTGACCTAACCAGCTGATGTCCATAATTTCCTTCCCAATATAGCACAAGGTAAGTTTGACGGTCAATTAACAACCGGGCACCCCATCCCCCAAATTCCTCTTGACAAGCAGCGCCTGGAGTGGTAAGTTATATAATAATTAGCACTCTCGGGCCTGGACTGCTAATGAAGGTAGACATGCTATCTCCCAGAACACAGGCGATACTTAAATCGATAGCGGGACGGTATATCGCCGGAGCGGTACCGGTGCCATCACAGAGCATCCTGGATGACCTTGAGTTCGGGGTAAGCAGTGCCACCATTCGTAATGAGATGGCGCACCTCGAGAAGGAGGGCTTTATCACCCGCCCTCACCCTTCGGCAGGAAGCATCCCTACCGATAAGGGCTACCGGTACTACGTAGAGTCCTTAGGCAATGTCGAGCTTCCCCTGGCCGAGCAACGGCTGATAAGTCACCTCTTCCACCAGATTGAGAGAGAACTGGAGGAGTGGCTGATTCTGGCAGCAAGACTTACGGCGCAGCTCGTTCAAAACGTGGCGATAGTTACCCTCGCCAAACCAGCGGGCTCTCACTTCAGGCATCTGGCATTATTCGCCCTGCAGGACTTGCGGGCCCTGCTCGTTCTCGCCCTGCGTGGTGCCAGAATAAGGCAGCAGCTAGTAACCTTCGACCAGCCCGTAACCCAGTCGGAGCTGGCGATTATCGCCGATAAATTGAACAGGGCTTACACCGGCTCAAGTCACCGCCAGATTTCAGCCAGGGGAAAAGGGCTTTCCGCTACCGAACAAGTGGTAACCGATTGTGTGGTGAAGATAATGCAGGCTGAAGACAGACAGGAGTACGAGGAGCTTTACTTTGATGGTCTGCACTTTATGCTTAACCAGCCGGAATTTGCCCATGGCCAGCAGATGCTCTCCCTAATGGAACTAATCGAACACAAAAACCTGCTGCCGACCATCCTCCCAGCCAAGTTAGCCAAGCGGGGGGTGCAGGTAATTATCGGCAAGGAGAACGAGGCTGAGGTCGTCCGTAACTATAGTGTGGTCATCAGCCGATACGGGGTGCCCGAAGAAGCCATCGGCACCATCAGCGTGGTCGGGCCCACCCGTATGCCCTACGCCCGCACTATCTCTGCCATAAACTATCTGTCCTCAGTATTGAGCGGGCTGGTGGCCGAACTATATGAAAGACAGGCACCGATTGATAATGAGTAAGGGAACAGGGTTATCAAACAAAAGCAAAGGGGTGAGGTAGATAATAATGGTTCCGAAAGAGGAAGAGGCGCAAACCAGCGAGACAGGACAAGAGGCGGCTTTAGAGGATGTAGAGGCATTAAAGGAGAAGGTAGAGAACTATCTGGCCAACTGGCAGCGAGCCCAGGCGGACTTTATTAACTACAAGCGGAGAGCAGAACAGGAAAAGATGGAGATTTCAAAGTTCGCCAATTCTATCCTCATGCTCAATCTACTGCCTATCTTAGATGACCTGGAGCGGGCCTTTGTTTCAATCCCACCCCGTCTCGCCGAACTCAGCTGGGTGGACGGCGTCAGGCTCATTGAGCGCAAGCTGTGGGCAACACTGGAGGCACAAGGACTGTCCCCTATTAAGGCGCTGGGTGAGTCCTTCGACCCCAAGCTCCATGAAGCCGCAATACACGGTAAAGGTAAAGAAGGAATTGTCATTGAAGAGCTGCAGAGAGGCTACCAGCTCCATGACAGGGTTATCCGCCCGGCTATGGTAGTAGTGGGCAATGGTGAAGAGGAAGAAGAGGAGAAGAAGGAGGAATAAATAATGGGCAAGGTTATAGGTATTGATTTAGGCACGACCTTTTCGGCAGTAGCGGTAATGGAGGGTGGAGAGCCGGTGGTTATCCCCAGCGCTGAGGGCGGCCGCACCACCCCGTCAGTGGTAGCAGTAAGTAAAAATGGTGAGCGCCTGGCAGGACAGGTAGCAAAGCGCCAGGCCATCACCAATTTCGAAAATACCATCTTCAGCATCAAGCGCCTCATGGGACGCAAGTTTGATGAGCCCACTGTGGAATACGACAGGAAGCTCCTGCCTTTCAAGATAACCAGGGCCCCCAACGGCGATGCTAAGGTGGCGATGGGTAACAAAGAGTACAGCCCGCCCGAAATCTCAGCCATGCTCCTGCAGAAACTTAAAACAGACGCTGAGGCCTACCTCGGTGAGAAGGTCACCGAAGCGGTAATCACCGTGCCCGCCTACTTCAACGATTCACAGCGCCAGGCGACCAAGGACGCGGGCAAGATAGCCGGACTCGAGGTCTTGAGAATAGTTAATGAGCCAACGGCGGCTTCCCTCGCCTACGGGCTGGACAAGAAGAAGGAGGAGACTATTGCTGTCTATGACCTTGGCGGCGGCACCTTCGATATCTCCATCCTGGAGCTGGGTGAGGGCACCTTCCAGGTCAAGTCAACCAACGGTGATACCCATCTCGGCGGTGATGATTTTGACCAGATAATCATGGACTGGCTATGTGACGAGTTCAAGCGAGACCAGGGGATTGACCTCAGGCAGGACAAGATGGCCCTCCAGCGGCTGAAGGAGGCCGCTGAAAAGGCTAAATGCGAGCTTTCCACCGTCCAGCAGACCGAGGTAAACCTCCCCTTTGTCACCGCCGACGCCAGCGGCCCCAAGCATCTCAATATCACCCTCACGCGGGCCAAGCTGGAACAACTGGTAGCAGACCTGGTGGAAAAAAGCCTGGGTCCCTGCCGCCAGGCACTGGCTGACGCCGAAAAGACGGCGGCCCAGATTGACGAGATAATCCTGGTCGGAGGGCAGACCAGGACCCCCCTGGTCCAGGAAAAGGTAAAACAGTTTTTCAGCAAAGAACCCCACAAGGGAGTCAACCCCGATGAGGTGGTGGCTATCGGTGCCGCCATCCAGGCGGGGGTGCTCAAGGGAGAGGTCAAGGATGTTTTGCTGCTCGATGTCACCCCCCTCACCCTGGGTATTGAGACCCTCGGTGCCGTGGCTACCCCCCTCATCCCGCGCAATACCACCATCCCCACCTCCAAGAGCCAGATTTTTAGCACCGCGGCTGACAATCAGCCCGGCGTGGAAATCCACGTCCTTCAGGGGGAAAGGCCCATGGCTGCCGACAACCGGACACTGGGCAGATTTATGCTCGATGGCATCCTGCCGGCATCCCGGGGAGTGCCTCAGATTGAGGTTACCTTTGATATCGATGCCAATGGCATCATCAGCGTCAAGGCTCACGATAAAGGCACGGGACGGGAGCAGAAAATAACCATTACCGCTTCCAGCGGTCTCTCCAAGGAAGAGGTAGAAAAGATGCAGCGGGAAGGGGAGATGCACGCTGCCGAGGATGCCAGGCGCCGCGAGGAGATAGAAACGCGCAACGCGGCGGACACCCTAGCCTATACCGCAGAGAAAACCCTGAGGGAGCAGAAGGATAAGATACCATCCGATTTGAACCAGGAGGTAGAGAGCAAGGTCCAGGCGGTACGTTCGGCACTGCAGGGTACCGACACCGACGCTATCCGCCAGGCAACGCAGGAGCTATCCGAGACGATGCAGAAGATAGGCGCCGCTGTATACGGACAGCAACCGCCGCCCCCGGGTGGGGAAGCCCCGGGTGAGGAGACACCCCCGGGCAAAGAAGAAGAGGGCACGGTGGAGGGTGAGTTCCACGAGGTTTGAGGATGCCAGCAAAGCAGGACTATTATGAAACCCTCGGCGTAGGTAGAAACGCCACCGATGAGGAAGTAAAGCGAGCATTTCGCCAGCTCGCCTTCAAGCACCACCCCGACCATAATCACGGCGAAGGGGCTGAGGAGAAGTTCAAGGAGATAAACGAAGCCTACGAAATCCTCTCCGACCCTGATAAACGGGCTGCCTATGACCGCTTCGGGCACACCGGCGCGGCCGGGGTCTTCGGCAGAGGCTTTGAGGGCTTTGACTTCGGCGGCTTTGGCGATATCTTCGATGCCTTCTTCGGCGGGGCAACTACCGCCACCCGCCAGGCCCCCCAGCGCGGCGCCGACCTGCACCACGGACTTACCATCACCTTTGAGGAAGCCGCCTTCGGCTGTGAAAAGGAACTCAATATACTACGCACCGAGCACTGTTCCCTGTGCCAGGGTACCGGCTCCAGGCCAGGTTCCCAGCCCGCCCGGTGTCCCAACTGTAATGGCACCGGACAGGTACAGCGCACCCAGCAGAGCATCTTCGGCCGTTTCTCCCACACCACCACCTGTAACCAGTGCCACGGCGAAGGCAGGATTATCACCGAGCCCTGTCCTCAGTGCCGGGGCACGGGGAGAGAAAAGCGGCAGCACCATATCCTGTCCAGGATTCCAGCCGGGGTCGATGACGGCTCCCAGATGCGCCTGCGTGGGGAGGGCGAAGCTGGATTTCGGGGCGGCTCACAGGGCGACCTCTACGTTACCCTGTCCGTCAAGCCGCATGAGTTCTTCACCCGGGATGGGGACGATATCATCTACAAGCTGCCAATCAACTTTACCCAGGCTGCCCTTGGCGCTGAGGTAGAGGTGCCCACCCTCGATGGTAAGACCAGGCTTCAGGTCCCGGCCGGCAGTCAGTCCGGCGATGTTTTTCGGCTAAAGGGGAAGGGTATCCCCCATCTCAACAGAAACGGGCGTGGTGACCAGTTCGCCACCCTCTTCGTATTTACCCCCCGGTCACTGACCAAAAAGCAACGCCAGCTCCTCGAGGAGCTGGCTTCAAGCCTGGGACCGGCTAATATGCCGGCATCAAAAAAACGGAGTGGGGTAGCAGGCCGCTTCAGGGATGTCCTCGGGGCCTGAGAAAGGAAAAAAGCTTCCACTTGCGGCCGGCTAACTCATGACTGACTTCCGCCTGCATCAGCTCAGTCGCTACCTGGCGGAGGTCAACACCCTCGTAGAGCACCTTATAAATCCTTTCGACAATCGGCATCTCCAGTCCAAACCCCTGGGCCAGGCCCCAGGCAGCGGCAGTGGTGCTGACCCCTTCAGCGACACCAACCATGGAGTCTATTATCTCCGTCAGGGAGCGGCCTTTGGTTAACTCCTCGCCGACATAATGGTTGCGGCTTAACCGGCTGGAGCAGGTGGCGATTAAATCACCCAGGCCAGCCAGGCCCGAGAGGGTAACCGGGCTTGCCCCCAGAGCAACCCCAAGAGCACTTATCTCGGTCAGTCCCCGGGTGATAAAGGCTGCCTTGGCATTGTCCCCGTAACCCAGCCCGTCAACCATGCCCGCACCGAGGGCGATGACATTCTTTAACGCTCCCCCCAGCTCAACACCGATGACATCGGTATTAGTATATACACAAAGGTCGGGGGTGGTCAGCAACCTCTGGGCTTTCCTGGTTACAGCCTCATCCCAGCTGGCTACCACGGTAGCCGCCGGCAGGTTGTGGACAATCTCCTGGGAAAGGTTAGGGCCGGAAAGAACACAAATATTAGACCGCTGGCGGGGTTTTATCTCCTCACCGATTACCTGGGACATGCGCTTGTTGCTGCCGCTCTCCAGCCCCTTAGCGGCGCTCACTATCAGCACCGACCCCTTAAGGTAGCCTGCAGCCAGTCTCACATTCTGCCGCATCTTCTGTGACGGCACTGCCAGAATTACTGCCTTTACCTCAGCCAGGGCTTCATCCAGCGAACTGGTAACCGATAGTTGCGACGGAAAGGTAACATCAGGCGGCAAAACAGGACCAGGGCCAGACTCTCTTAGCTTATCAGCCTCCTCCTCCGTCCGTGCCCACAGTCTGACCTCAAGCCCCTTACGCGCCAGCACCACCCCCAGGGTCATTCCCCAGGTAGTGGTGCCTATAATAGCAACCTTGGGCATATCCTATCCCGTGCTTCCACTATCGGGGTTAACCGGCGGCTCCCTCTCCTCAGCCTTATCGCCCAGCCTGCGCTCCCTGCCCGACATCAACCGGGAAATATTATCCCGGTGCATAATAAAGATTAATACTACCCCCACCAGGGTGTAAAACAGGTATTCAACGGGAAAGCCATTCATAATCGTCAGCGGCACCAGTATAGCGTAGGTGCCTACGGCTCCAGCGATAGAACCCAGCGACACATACCGGGTCAAGCCAGCGCCGATAATCACAATCTCACCGCCAAATAATGCTGCCGGCGGGCACAACGCCAGAAGTCCCCCGAGAAAGGGAGCCATCCCCTTCCCCCCCCTGAACTTGAGGAATACCGGCCAGATATGCCCCACCACCGCCGCCAGGGCCGCCAGGACTCGAGCCACCAGCGCGCCCAGGCCAAAGCCGCCCACCACCAGATAATCCCCACCCACTATCAGCCCGGCGAATACCACCGCCAGCACCCCTTTTAGTAAATCAAGCCCCATCACCAGTGCCCCGGCTTTGCCACCGGCCACCCGCAGCACATTGGTCGCCCCTGTCCTGCCACTGCCATACTGCCTGACATCGGCTTTAATCTTCCGCTTGCTTACCAGGTAACCAGAGGGAATAGAACCCAGAAGGTAACCTATTACCACTACCGCAATAAACTCGGCCACAATCATGACTCACCTCTGGTCTTGAAAATCAAACGGAACGGGGTGCCAGCGAAACCAAACGACTGGCGCAGCTTGTTCTCCAGGTAGCGACGATAGGAGAAATGGAGCAGGCTGGCATCGTTGACAAAGAAGACAAAGGTCGGCGGGTTTACCTCAGCCTGCGTAGCATACAGAATTTTTAGCCGATTACTACCGCTCCGGGGCAGACCGTGAGCGGCTACGGCCTGCTGGACCACGCTGTTGACCACGGCCGTGGTCAGCCGTTTGTGCCTCTCGCGATAGACCTCACACACCCGGGGCATAATCCCATCCACACCGTGCCCGAATTTAGCCGACGCATAAAGGATAGGGGCATAACTCATAAACTTGAGCTCGCTCCTGATGTACCTATCACAGTCAGTGGTGCTTCCCCCCTGGACCAGGTCCCACTTATTAACTACCAGGACAACCCCCTTAGTCGCCTCCTGGATATAACCGGCAATGTGCATATCCTGAGCGGTAAGCAGCTCGCTCGCATCAACAACCAGCACCCCCACGTCACACCGGTTGATAGCCCGCAGGGCACGGATGACACTATACCGCTCCACTCCTACCCCCAGCCGCCCCCGCCGCCTGACACCGGCCGTATCAATAAGTAGCACATTCTGCCCGCCAAAGTCAAACAGGGTATCTAAAGCGTCACGGGTAGTCCCCGGAGCACGGTCAACAATAGCCCGCTCCCTGCCCAAAATGGCATTTACCAGCATTGACTTACCCACGTTAGGCCTGCCGACAATGGCCACCTTCATAATGTCCGGCTCCGGCTCAACCGGGGATAAGGCCGGCAGCAGTGAGATAACCCTATCCATCAGCTCGGCAGTCGCCCGGCCGTGATAGGCTGAAATTGCCACGGGCTCCCCCATCCCCAGCTCATAGAATTCCACCGCCTCAGCCTCAAGTTTGGCATTATCCGCCTTATTCGCCGCTACTATTACGGGCTTGCTTGAGCTGCGAAGCATGTCAGCAATTTCCAGGTCCGAGGGCACCACCCCATCCCTTACATCTACCAAAAAGATAATAACATCGGCCTCAGCGATAGCCACTTCCACCTGCTGCCTGACCCTTCGGGCCACCGGGCAGTCAGGCTTCACCTCAATACCACCGGTATCAACCAGGGTAAACCCGGCCCCCCGCCACGAAACATCAACCAGAATACGGTCACGGGTAGTCCCCGGCAGGTCGGCGACAATAGCCAGCCTCTCGCCCACCAGCCGGTTTAACAGGGTGGACTTACCCACATTCTGCCGGCCAACAATTGCCACAACAGGCTTACTCACTCTAGTCTCCAACCTCTCACCCTTTACAAAACACCCTTTATCTCCGGTAGTTCCCTGGCAAACTGGACACTGGGGGGTTCAATCTCGGTCCCGGCAACCTTTTTCAGTTCACTGATGTTATCCCTGAAGTCCTGAACAAAGGCGTTGTATTCTACCACAAACCGATTATACTGGTCTCTAATCTCCCTCGGGATTTCGACCCTCTCCCCTATTTCACAAAACTGGGTAATATACTCATGGTAGTGGCTGTTCACCAGCCACAGCTCATTCAGATAGGTATGCAGGTAAATATCAAACCGCCTGGTCCTGATGTCGCTCTCCACCCTGGAGACAAAACTACCGCACCAGGTATTAATGACCCGCCGTGACATATCGCATGCCCGCGCCCACTCCCACAGCTTGGGCTCGTCAACCTTGAACAGGCCCTCGATAATAGCAAAGATAGATAGCGACGAGTCACTCATAAACCGGCGGTTAAAATATCCCGCCAGCTGCCTGAGCTGCAGTGACAGCCGTTCCAGTTCCTTCTCCCTGGCCCCGAGCGCCGCGACCACCAACCCGATAACCAGGATAATAACCAGGGCGGTGACGATGGCTTCCGCCGGCCATTCACAGATAAAGCCAGCCGCCGCCAGCGCCGTAATCAGAATCGGACACCAGCCCCACTTTACCAGAGCCCTAAATATGTACATAACTACCCCCTAGCGATAGTCTACCAGCGGGACCTCCAGGCCACCCAGCATCCACGCCAGCAGCGCCTTCTGCAGGTGCATCCGGTTCTCTGCCTGGTCAAAGACCACCGACCCGGGACTATTCAGGATACCCACCGCCACCTCCTCACCATGGTGGGCCGGCAGAGGATGCATCAGTATCGCATCCGCACCAGCCTGAGAGAGGAGTCCGCTGTCCACCTGATAACCCGCAAATACCTGGCGCCGCGCTTCAGTCTCAGTTTCCTGCCCCATACTGGCCCACACATCAGTATAAACGACATCAGCGCCCCTGACTGCCTGAAGGGGCTCTTCAGTGCAGACTATCTCAGCCCCGCTATCCCGGGCATAGTCCCGAGCCACCTCGAGCAGCCTGCCCCCAACAGCATAGCCCGGTGGCGAAGCAATCCTGAAATTCATCCCCGAAAGTGAAGCCGCCAGCATGAGACTGCGGGCCACATTATTACCATCGCCAACAAAGGCCAGGGTCAACCCCTTAAGCTCCCCCTTCTTCTCATAGATAGTAAGCAGGTCGGCCAGTGCCTGGCAGGGATGTTCCACATCCGACAGGGCATTTATCACCGGCACGGAGGAGTAGGAGGCCAGGACCTCCAGAGTCTGGTGAGAAAAGGTGCGGGCAGCGATTGCCTCCACATAGCGGCTGAGCACCCGGGCTACATCCGGGACCGACTCACGCTCGCCCAGGCCGACCTCAGCCGGAGAGAGGTATACCGTCTGTCCCCCAAGCTGGCGCATCGCCACTTCAAAGCTCACCCTCGTCCGCAGCGAGGGCTTTTCAAACATTATGGCAAGCGTCTTTCCGCCAAGCACGGACAGCCAGCCCCTGGTCTTCATAGAAGCGGCATCCAGTATGAGGTGGCGAATATCCCCACCGCTCAGGTCGGATACTGAAAGCAGGTCTTTACCTTTCATCCCGGCCTTCTTTCATGCCCTATAGTATATCACGGAAAGATAACTATTCAACAGGAAAGAGGTATCTCTCCAGCTCCTTCAACCTGTCTATTCCCTTTATCTCCCCGGGAAACAGGGGCAGCTTAACTATCTTTATCCCCTGATACCTGGTAAAGAGAATCTCAAGATACCCCTTCTGCTGTTCAGCCCTGGCCTTGAGAAAACTCGAGCCGGTACTATCCTCGACGACATTATTTATCACTAACTGGTCAGGGGTAAGCCCGTGTTTATTGATTTCATCAAAGATACCGTCAAGCTGCGCGACCGCCAGTGCCTCCGGGATGGTAATAATAACAAATTTCACCTGGTACTTAAGAAAGTCAATATCGTCGTTGGACAGGCTTGCCCACCCCTTTATAATATCCAGTACCGATTTCTTTGTTTCCCCGCCAAGCTTTAACCGGGAGTAGATGCGGGGGGCGGGCCTCAGGTGCTCGCTGAGCATAGCCGGGGCCTTTAGCAAGCCGAGTGTCTGCCCCAGGGGAGCGGTGTCCCAGATGATATGGTCGTACTTCCTGTCCTGGCTCAGCTCCTTTATATAATCGACCATGAACTCATCCCCGATACCGGGCAATACGGAGGTGATAAAATCGACAAACTCCGCGTAGCCAACCGCCACCAGCGAAGAAAAGACCTCGTAAACCTCCCTGCCGAACTTCCTGTCCCACATCTGCTTTATCTCTTCCACGCCAAGCTCGGCCAGGTACAGCCTGTCCATAACCCTGGCCGGCTTCCTCCTGTCCTCCACCTCGAAGATGTGAGACAGGGATGGGGTCGGGTCCGTTGATATAATCAGCGTCGTCTCCCCGCCCAAGGCGTGGTGGACAGCCGCCGCCGCGGCACAGGTCGTCTTGCCCACCCCACCCTTGCCAGCCACCATACTGATGTGAGTCTTCTTCATACCACCGTACACCCTTCCGCCTTAGCCGCTTTTTATTATAACACCTTCTGCCATCCCCCCTACTCTGCTATAATATACTCATGGAAAAGCCGCTGCTGGTGCTGTTTGACGGCAATGCCCTGGTGCATCGTGCCTTCCATGCCCTACCATCATTAACGGTGAGTAAAACCGGCGAGGTGGTAAGCGCCGTTTATGGCTTTGCCCTTATGCTACTGAAGGTGATAAACGAGCTAAAGCCAACCCAGTGTGCTGTTGCCTTTGATACGAAAGCCCCCACCTTCAGACATCAAATGTT
>JAUWPF010000075.1 GCA_030611745.1 Chloroflexota bacterium
CTCGTATAACCTGTCTGGAATGAGTTTATAATCGGCGGAGGCGACTATGTCGGGCGGCAGCTCGCCGGCCAGCTCCCGCGCCATTGCCTTATTTATCATCTTGGCGCTTCCTCCCGACTCGCAGAGGACGTCAACATCAGGATGGGTGCTCTCAAACTCGGCCTCCAGGTCCTGGAATGGCTGGTACAGGCTCCCCGCGTGGTAGATTGTCAGTGTTTCCGTCCGGGGAGTTTTATTAGCGCAGCCGGCCGCCGGCGTTAAGGCCAGGGCCAGGACCATCGCCACTGAAGCTATTTTAGCTATTCTACTTCTCATTAAACCTTCCTTTTCTAAAAGATGTGGACTGCCGAGGCCTTAAAGGTGGTCCATACTTTCACTCCCTTCCTCAAGTCCAGTTCCTTCAAGGCCTGCCGGGTAATCAGGCAGATGAAGTCCGGGGGTACGCTTACCGTGACATACATTACGGCTCCCCTATCGGCGATATTGGTAACGGTGCCTTCCAGGGAGTTCCTTGCCGTGGACTGGAGCGGCTCTCTGGAGATGAGGATATCCTCGGGGCGGAGGGAAAGGTGCACCCTGCCCCTTAACTCCGTTATCCCCATGAGCTTTATGCCCCCGATGTCGATGAAGGCATCGCCATTACCCGCGTCACTGACCTCGCCCGCGAAGATATTTCGGGACAGGGCGAAGCGGGCGATAAACTCTGAGTTCGGCTGGCGCAAAATATCCTCGGGGGTCCCCACCTGGACTATCCGGCCGTCATTTAATACGGCGACCCGGTGCCCCAGGGCTACCGCCTCTTCGAAGTCGTGGGTGACATGGATGATGGTCACCTTCAACCGGCGGTGAATCTCAGCCAGCTCCCGCTGCATTCTCTCCTTGGTCTCCGGGTCCAGGGCGCTCAACGGCTCATCGAGCAGAAGTACCGCCGGCTCGGTGACCAGGGCCCGGGCCAGGGCTACCTTTTGACTCTCTCCGCCACTCAAGGTAGGCGGGCTTCTCCCCAGCAGGTGGGTGATGCCCAGCACCTCGGCCATGCTATCCACCCTGGGCTTTATGTCCCGCGTGGGGCATTTCATTGCCTTGAGCCCGAAGCTAATGTTCTCCTTTACCGAGAGGTGGGGGAAAAGAATCTGGTCTTGATAGACTATTCCCACCCCCCTTTTCTCAGGGTTGAGGCCGGTGACTTCCCTGCCATCAGTCCAGATTTCCCCCTCGACGACGGGGTAGAGCCCGGCGATAGCCTCAAGTAAAACGGTCTTCCCGGCTCCGGTAGGCCCGAGAACGATGAAATATTCACCTTGCTCGATGTCGAGGTTGATATCGCGAAGCAGGAAATCGCCCAGGTCCACCTTCAGGTCCTTAATGGCAATCATGCCTTTTTCCCCTTATAGGCTACGGTCCTGAGCGCGATGAAGACAACGAGGCAGATGAGGATTAGCAGCGCCGTCAGTGGCTGGGCGGCCCCTAGTCCCCCGGGCGACTCGAACAGCTCGGTAACCAGGATAGGAGCGGTTACCGGGCGGTAGCCAAAGAAAGGCACGTGACCGGCTACGATATACACCGCGCCGAACTCGCTGAATCCTCGAGCCCACATCAGCACCGAGCCGGACAGGATGCTTCTCCAGGCTAGGGGCAGAGAAATCCTGAAAAATGACCTCCATGGTGAAGCGCCCAGGGTCCTGGCTACCTTCTCCAGCCTGACATCTACCGCCTGGAAACCCTCCCTGGCCGAATCGATAAGGAAGGGGACGCTGACGAACATCATGGCGATAACAACCGCGCTGACCTCATCGACGAAGCCGATGCCTATATTGTTCAGAAACTTGCCCATCAGGAAATTCGACCCGAAGACGAAAAGGAGGGCGATGCCCACGGCGGAATGAGGCATTACAATGGGCACATCGATGAGCCCTTCTAAAAATCTTTTTCCCCAAAACTCATGCCTGGCCAGGATGTAAGCCAGGGGGACTCCGAGAAGAAGCCCTATTAGGGTGGCTATCAGGGCGGCGTAGATAGTGAGCAGAATGGAGGAGTATACCTTTTCATCGAGGAGCGTGTTCCACAGTGTACCGGCAGAGGAAGAAAATATCGTCTTAAGCGGGGGAACGAGAATGAAAAGCAGGATGAGTGTCCCCAGCACGATGAACACCAGGCTCAAGGCGTCCGGCTTTCTCCAGAGTCGGGTCCTGGTCATGCTTTTCTCCTTTCCTTTCCAAACACGGGAGGCAATGCCATTTCTAGCATTACCCTATCGGCCACCCTCCCTGGACGGCTTCTTTAGGACAGGTGGCTCGGAAAGACTGTTATTCCTGTTTCAGGATTTAGCTGACGAAAACCGTGGTGCCTGTTTCTGAGGTATCATAACCCCCCATCTCGGTCACTACTTTTCTGAACTCTTCACTCTTAGTGATTTCCAGGAGGGATAATACCGGCTTACTCCGGCATTTTTCTACCGGGATAACCAGGTCGTATCTCTCTCTGAACAGGGGTAGGAAATCGGTGCCGTGACTGCGAGCGGCAGCCTCGATGCCCAACCCGACATCCGCCTCTCCCCGGGCAATACTGCCGGCAACCGCCAGGTGCGTATCCTCCTCATGCTGATAGCCCTTTATGTCACGTGGCGGGATGCCCGACTCCCGCAGTTTAAAGTCCAGCAGCACGCGGGTCCCCGAGCCCTTCTGCCGGTTAACCATCGTAACCTCGGGGCGCCTCAGGTCTTCCAACCCCCTTATTTGTTTGGGATTACCTTTCGCGAACATGAACCCCTGAATTCTATAGGTGAAATGCACGATAGCCATCTCTACGCCGGGCAGAACGTGTTTCACATAAGGGTAGTTATATTCACCGCTTTCCTCATCCAGCAGGTGAATGCCGGCCAGGTCGGCCCTTCCTTCACGGAGGGCGATAAGGCCGCCGAGACTGCCGGCATTGGTGACCTCGATATTGATTTCAGGGTTTCTGTGCTTGAGTTTGCTTACCAGCAGGTTGAGTGCCAGGTCATTACTGCCGACGATGAGGAGGCTATTTCGACTGCCGGTCCTGCCGCCCTGAGCCCCGGAGGCCTTTTCTTTGTCCTTTCGTTCTTCGCGCCAGCGGGCCAGGTGCAGGGAGAAAGCCGCCTCCAGCTCCTCGGGACTGTAGCCCAGGCTCAGGGCTTCCAGAATATTGCCGCTAATCATGTTTGAAAGGCGGCCCCGGCGCAGCACTGACGTCCGGGGGTCGTCGGCTCTGGCTGAGACTATGGTACCTCCCCCGTGCCGTGATACTGCCATTCCTTCCTGTTCAAGCTGTAGATAGGCCCTGACTACCGTCCCCGGGTTAACGTGCAGGAAATGTGCCAGCTGCCTGACCGTCGGTAAATGTTCACCCGGCTGAAGCCGCCCGGCAGCTATGAGCTGCTTTATCTGCTCCGCTATCTGTTGGTACAGCGGAGTCTGAGAGGTCTCGCCAAAGTGTATCTCTATCATATTACCCGGCCACTTGTATCATTTGAATTAGTGTAACTATAACAAACCAGGGATAAAAAAGCAACCCCCCAAGGCCGGAGCCGCCTGTCCACAAAAAGATGTCTGTTATACCAGAATCACACATCCCAAGCTAATGTGACCTGAATCGTGGTCAGGTAGTAGCATCGCTTCGCGGTACGGGAGCTGTTAACTTAGACATCCGAAGAAATTTGAATGTTTCTCTACCCGCCCGGATTTCCTCTAACTCTCTCGCCACAGCGTAACCAATCTTCTCATACAGCCGGATAGCGTCTCGATTATCTGTTTCAACCTCCAAGACAACTCTACCGGCACCGAATTTTTTGGCTTCATCCTCAGCCTCGACGAGGAGCCTTGTCCCCAGACCCAGACCCCGGTGTTCAGGATAGATAGCAAGGTTGCTGACGTAATATTCACCGTCTCCAATTTTGCTCAGCACGGTATGAGCCTCTAATAGGGTAGATAATCGGATTAGCACCTGTGTTTTCATATACTTAAGTAACAGCAGTCCCGTCTTCAACCGCTCCCGATTAGCTGCCTGCCAGTCATAGCTGAGCATCATACCAGCATTTTTGCCGCTAACCTCGATGAAGTGGCAATGCTGAAAGCTGAACAGGTTGTGTCTGTGGCGAAAGAGGGCCTTTAGGATATTACCTGCTTCGGCTCCGAAAACTGCCGGGAAAAGAGTTGGCGAGGATATCAAAATAAGACTGGCGAAGTCGTCCGAATCGTGGAGGGTGCCCCTCCGAATAAGAATGTGCTTCCTCATAATGCTAAGACTAGAACAGTGTAGCATCAAGGCCACGGTTGATCCAACATTCTGGACAAATGTTACCATGAATATTCAGGAGCTTGTGGACTGCGTGGTGACAGTGAAACGGCCGAAGGGATTACTAATCCCAGCGCTCTCTCTGGTGATATCGCTTGTCTTCGTCCGGTCCGCGAATATCAGTGTCCTTCTTTGCTTCGAGGTGTTCCAATTGTCCTTCTTCAAGACCGAAAAAGTGCCCTATCTCGTGGAGTACGGTGATGCGCACCTCAGCCTCTATCTCGGCATG
>JAUWPF010000051.1 GCA_030611745.1 Chloroflexota bacterium
TGCTGCAGGCTGGCGATGATAAAGAAGGGGTTTATCCTCCCCGAGCAGGGAACCCGGATAACCCGGATGTTGGGCGGGTACTGTATCCGGCTGGTGCCTGCCAGGTCGGCCCCGGCGTAACTGCACCAGTTGCATAGAAAGGCGACTATCTTTGGTTCCCAGTTCTCAGTTTCTGCCATATTCGTATCCTAAAGAGCCTGGATTAAGGACAGGGTCTGCTGGTCACTGACACCGGCGATATCCAGCGCCCCGCTCCGACAGGACGAGGCACAGATTCCACATCCCTTGCAAAGGGCTTCAGTGACCACCGCTACCTTTTCTTCAGCCTCTATTTCAATCGCATTAAAGGGACAGACCTTCTGGCAAACGCCGCAGCCGGTGCACTTCCGCTTATCAACAATGCAGACGACGGCGCCGGCTTTCATCTCCTCCTGTGCCAGTATCGTAAGCGCCCGGGAGGCCGCTGCCTGCGCCTGGGCGATGCTTTCATCAATGAACTTGGGGCTGTGAGCCAGGCCGCACATGAAGATGCCATCGGTGGAAAAGTCCACCGGGCGGAGCTTCATATGGGCTTCCATGAAGAAGCCGTCCTCGTTCAGAGGCACCTTGAGCAGCCGGGACAGCTCCCCGTTACTCTCCAGGGGGATGGTGGCAGCACCCAGCGACAGCATATCGGCGTCTATCATCAGGCGCTGCCCCAGGGTGGGCTCCGTCACCATAACCCGCAGGATGTCCCGGCCGCCTTCCCGGACTACCTGTACCTCCGGCTTACCGTCAGCCTCATAGCGGATGAACTTGATTTCCTGCTCAGCGGCCTGCTGGTAATAGTCCTCCCGCAGCCCGTAGGTCCTCATGTCCCGGTAGAGGATGTAGATTTCCATCTCCGGGTTTATCTCCTTCAGCTTCAGGGCATTCTTGACTGCCTGGCTACAGCATACCCGGCTGCAGTAGGGACGGTCGCGATCGCGGCAGCCGACGCACTGAATCATTACCAGGGTGCTGCATTGCGCCAGCCTTTTGCTATCGCCGGCTATCTCTTCCTCCAGCTCCAGCAGCGTCAGCACCCGCGGCTCTTTGCCGTAGAGATACTCGGTGGGTTTAAACTCCGCGGCTCCGGTGGCAACGATGGTGACGCCATGGGCAATCTCGGTGACGGCCTTCTTATCCGCACCGGCGGCAATCCGGGTAGTAAAGTTGCCCACATAGCCCCTGAACTCGCTTATCTCAGCTTCGGTGTGTACCCTGATGAGCGGATTTTCGTTAGCCCGCCGGATAAGCCCCTGGAGATAAGCCGGGACATCTCCTCCGTCCACGGTGTAGTGGATTCTGCGGGCAATCCCGCCCAGCTCCTTATTCCTTTCCAGCAGGTGGACCTCAATTCCCTGCTCTGCCAGCGCCAGGGCACTCTCCATTCCCGCGATGCCGCCGCCAATCACCAGGGCGGCGTGGGTTATCATATACGGCAACTGGTAGAGGGGCCTGAGGAGCCTCGCCTTGGCTACCGCCATCCTCACCAGGTCCCGCGCCTTGCGGGTGGCTACCTCCTTATTCCCCATGTGCACCCAGGAACACTGCTCCCGGATATTAGTCATCTCGAACAGATAGGGGTTCAATCCCGCCTCCTTGAGTGCCTCCTGGAACACCGGCTCGTGCGTCCGGGGGGTACAGGCGGCGACCACTACCCGGTTCAGCCCCTTCTCCTGAATGGTTTCAATCAGGTGAGTGATGGAATCAATGGAACAGCTGAAGGTGTTTTCCTCCGCATGCACCACATTATCCAGCCCGGCGGCATACCGGACGACGCCGGCAACATCCACATCCCGGGCGATATTGGTGCCGCAGTGGCAGACAAAGACGCCCACCCGCGGCGGCTCGGCGCTCGTATCCCGCTCCGGCGGGTATCCCTTCTCTTCAATCAGGCTCCCCCGCTCCCCCACCAGCAACTGCGAGGAGAGCGCCGCCGCCCCACTCGCCATGGTGACCGAGTCGGGAATATCCATCGGGGCATGGAACACCCCGCAGGCATAGATTCCGGGCCGGGAGGTCTCGATAGGAGAGAAGGGAGAACTCCGGCAGAAGCCGGCGGGGTTGAGGTCAACGGACAGCCGCTTCGCCAGTTCCCGGTTGCTGCCGCTTGAGGTCAAGCCCACCGAGAGCACCACCAGGTCAAACTCCTCCTCCCTTACCTCGGTGCCGTTGATAAGGTAGCGGAGCACTACATTCCCGTTCTCCTTTACCTGCCTGAGAACGGATACCTTGCTCCAGATGAACTGGACGCCGGGCGTACCCTGCGCCCGCTCGTAGTAGCGCTCGAAGCCCTTGCCGTAGGCACGGATATCATTATGGAAGATAACCGTCTCCATCTCCGGCTCATGCTCCTTGGAGAGGAGCACCTGCTTGATGGCATACATGCAGCATACGGAGGAGCAGTAGGTATTGCCGGCGGTGGTATCGCGGGAGCCGACGCACTGAATCCAGGCAATTCTGCGGGGGAGCTTTCCGTCCGAGGGGCGTACCAGTTCCCCTTGATAGGGCCCGGAGGCACTCAGGACGCGCTCAAACTCCAGGCTGGTAATTACATTGCTCAGCCGCGGGTAGCCGTATTCACTCTGCGCCTGCGGCTCAAAGGGCTCGTAGCCGGGGGCGAGGATGACACTCCCCACCTCAATTTCCCACCTTTTCTCCTGCTGGTGGAAGTCAATTGCCCTGGTATTACAGGTGGGGCAGCAAATCTGGCACTCCTTCCGCAGCAGGAAGAGGCACTGCGAGGGGTCAACCACGAAGGCGGCGGGCACTGCCTGGGGGAAGGGAATATGAATGCACTTGGTAGTCGCCAGATTTTCGTTGTAGTCATCAAGGATGTTTACCGGGCAGTACTCCAGGCAGGTGCCGCAGCCGGTGCACTTCTCCTCATCAACATACCGCGGTTCCTGCCGCACGGTTACCCGGAAGTTCCCGGCTTCACCGGCGATGCCCTCCACCTGGGTGCCGGTCAGGATGGAAATATTCGGGTTCCGGGCGCACTCAATAAACTTGGGGGACAGGATGCACATGGAGCAGTCATTGGTAGGGAAGGTCTTGTCCAGCTGGGACATCTTGCCGCCGATAGCGGGGCCCTTTTCTACCAGGTAGACCTTGAAGCCAGAGTTCGCCAGGTCCAGGGAGGCCTGTATTCCGCTCACCCCTCCCCCGACAACCATGACGGCCCCTATCTTACCTTCAATCGGAACCGGGACCTGAGTCCCACTATCACTGCTGGTCATAGCTTTCTCTCCTGCCCTCGGCCACAGCGTAACATCACTTATTAAATTACTGCTTCGACGATTTCGGAGATGTCCCTGATTTCCAGGACATCTCCCTTATTGGCGGTCAGCAGGCTGTCCTTGAAGTTAAGGATACAGTAGGGACAGGCAGTCGCCAGAATATCGGCCCCCCGCTCGATTGCCTGCGCCACCAGAATATCGGAGAACCGTTCGCCCTTCTTGGTCTCCATCCAGATTCTGCCCCCCCCGCCGCCGCAGCAGAGGCTGTTTTCACGAGAGTCAACCTCTTCCATCAGCTCCACCCCCGGGATGCGGCTCAGGACCTGTCGCGGCTCATCATAGATGCCCTGGTGCCGCCCCAGGTAGCAGGGGTCATGATAGACCACCTTCTTATCAAGCTCCCCGGTGAGCTTGATTTTACCCTCGTCAAGGAGGCGGGCGAGATACTGGGTAGAGTGACTTACCTTGAAATTACCCCCCAGTTCGGGGTATTCATCCTTGAAAGTGGTGTAGCAATGGGGAGAACTGACCACTATTTCGGTTACCCCACTGTCATTGAAAGTGTCAATATTACTTTTCGCCAGCTGCTCAAAGAGGCTGGTGTGACCTGCCTTGCGGATGCTCTCGCCACAGCAGTTTTCCGCAGTGCCCAGGACACCGTAGTTTATCCCCGCTTTTTGCAGGATGCCGACGGTAGCGCGTGCTACCCCGCTTACATTGGAATCATAGGCGGGGATGCAGCCTGGAAAGTAGAGCAGGTCGCTATCCCTGGTGAAAGGCCTGACATCCAGCCCTTTAGCCCAGTCAAGACGCCTCTCCCGCGGCTCTCCCATCGGGTTACCAACACTGCCCAGGCTCGCCATCACGCTGCGGAGACTGGCGGGAACCATGCGGTTTTCAATCATGATGCTGCGGGCGGCGCGCATGATGTCAATGATATTGACCCCGCGGGGACAGCGGCTGACACAGGTATTGCAGGTAGTACACAGCCACCAGTCTTCCTCATCCAGCTCAAATAAGCCAAACTGCGCCTGGCGGAGCATCTTGTGGGGGAGAAAGGCACGGACGATATTCCAGGGGCAGCTCACCGTGCACAGCCCGCACTGAAAACACAGCTTGAGCTTTTCGCCCCCCGCCTCCTTAATTAAGTCGGCTGCCTCCCTGAAGGGAGCCACTATCTGCATCGCGGGATTTCCCTCACTTTGCATTTTATTCGTCTACTAAAGTCAGGGCCTCAGTAGCGCACCACCTGATACACTGGGGGTCGGGCGGCTCGCCACAAAAATCACACTTGAGGGGGATTTGGGTGTCAGGCTCCTTGAAGATGGGCTTGACAGGGCAGGAAGCCCGGCACAGTACGCATTCGTCAAATTCCCGGCCGTCAATTACCCGCACCCCCTTTGAGT
The DNA here is from genome assembly GCA_030611745.1 of Chloroflexota bacterium. GTDB lineage: Bacteria > Chloroflexota > Dehalococcoidia > Dehalococcoidales > JAUWPF01 > JAUWPF01. The sequence goes on from JAUWPF010000051.1 coordinate 4,670, forward strand.
TACACGCCGCCTCGGTGTAAGGGCCCGCTATCACCGGCAGGCAATATTCCTCGGTGATAAAGACCCTTATCCTTGACCTCCACGGGTTGACGGTACCGGTGTGCTGCAGGGAACAGGCCACCTCGCAGAGCTTACAGCCGGTGCACCTGGTGTAGTCAACCTTGATTTTCATTTTGCCCCTGCCTTCCCCGCCAGCCCCAGCTGGAGCAGCTTTTCGGGGGTGGGGATGCCACTCTCGTCCCAGCCCCGCCACCTGTAGTATTCAGGCAGCATGCGGTCAAGGTGAACTACCTGGTTATTGACCCGGGGCTCATCGGTTATCCTCGGCGGCAGGTTATCATCCTTGCCGCTGAGCCCGGCCTTAAGATTAAACAGCCGCTCCAGGTTCCAGATTCTCTCGCCAATGAGCGCCAGACTGTCGGCGGTGTAATCAACACCGGTGACAGCCCGCAGCCACACGAGCGGCTTCTCACTCCACAGCGGCCCATGGTAGATAATCCAGCAAAGGACACAGGAGTCAACCACCGCAAGGGCGTCCTGGTCCTGTTTCGTCCACTCCACGTGGTGCGCCGGGTCTTTCCTGCCTTCGTACATCGGCAGCGTCGCCTTGGTATGGCAGGCGCCGACATTGCTGGTGGCGTACTGGAGTCCGATTACCTCGATGCCCTGGGGGTGCCAGGCAGGCATGCCCTGCTTTTTAACCCCCATGAAGAGCTCGGGGTGTCCGTATTTCTCGGCGACGGCGTAGCCTCCGTCAGCCAGCAGGTCGCCAAAGCCCTGGCGGCGGGAGGTCTCCTTCATAAGCTGGAACATGGAGGCGGTATTGCCAAAGTTGAGAGGGCACCCGGTGTCCTTCTCGGGCAGGTAGCCGCTTTCAAAGAGCTCCATGGCGCAGGAAATAGTAGCCCCGGTGGTAATGGTATCCATCCCCAGTTCATTACAGAGATAGTTAGCTCTACATATATCATCGAGGTCACCAATCCCGCAGTTAGACCCCACCAGCGCCATCGTCTCGTGCTCCGGTCCCTTGGTAGTCCCGGGGTAGTCGGGGTCTTTAATCCGGCTCCTCTTACTACACGCGAAGGGACAGCCAAAACAGGCTTCGTCCCGCACCCGGATGTTATCCCGGATAAAAGCCGGGTCCTCGAAGACTTCGAACGGTTTAAAGTATCCGGTCTGGAAATTCAGCGCTGCCTGGGTGCCGGTCTTGTTGGCCCGCCCCGGCAGGCTCCAGGTCCCCCACATATGCCTTTTTTCCAGTTCCTTATTCTCACGGCCCTCTTCCAGGAAGTCCATCACCGCCTTCTTGAAGCCTTCGCTATCGGCGATAGCGACCTCTCCCCGGCCGCTGGCAGTGATTGCCTTCAGGTTCTTGGAGCCCATCACCGCCCCCACTCCGGAGCGGCCGACAGCCCTGCCGCCATCAGCCATGACGCAGGCAAACCGCACCCGGTTCTCACCGGCGGGCCCGATAGAGACAATGCTGGTATCACTGGCTTCCCAGATGTCGAACTTCTGCTTTATCTCGGCTTTAAGCAGGGCTTCCGTTTCGGTGGTCCACTTTCCCCACAGGTGTCCGGCGGGCTTAATCGCCACCTCCTCGCTCCTGATGGATAGATAGACAGGCTCGGGCGCTTTGCCCTCAATGATAAGCAGGTCATAGCCGGCAAACTTCAACTGGGCGCCGAAGTAGCCCCCGCAGCACGAGTTGGCAATTGCCCCGGTGAGCGGGGACTTGGAGACAACGATAAATCTTCCCCCCGCCGGGGCACCCGTCCCCGTCAGGGGGCCGGTAGCAAAGATTAGCTTGTTTTCCGCACCAAGTGCCTCAACCCGGGGGTCAATCTCATCAAACAGCACCTTCACCCCCAGGCCGCGGCCGCCGATGTAGTCCCTGGCCAGACCCAGGGGCGTATCTTCAACCAAGCAGCTCCCCTGCGAAAGGTCAACCCTCAGAATTTTACCTTTCCAACCAAACATCCTGCTCCCTTAATGCATATACCTGCCGCCATCGACTACCAGGGCCTGCCCGGTAATAAAATCACTCTCATCGCTGGCAAAGAATATCGCAGCTCCGACCAGGTCCTTAGGCTGTTCCATACGGTTCAGCGGGGTGCGGCTGGTATCATACTTGGCAACATCACCTATCGTTCTACCGCCCGGTGTATCCGTAAAACCAGGGCAAATAGTATTGACACAGATGTTGTATTGTCCAAGCTCAGCGGCGAGGCACCGGCTGAAGCCCAAAGCCCCCCCCTTT
>JAUWPF010000015.1 GCA_030611745.1 Chloroflexota bacterium
GGGAATGCCTTTCTCAGTCCTGTAGTGCATCGGGATAATTACCCTGGGTTTCAGCTGGTTACAGACCTCGCTGGCAGCCCCGGCATCAATGGTATAATAACCACCCACCGGAATAAGCAAGATATCTACAGTACCTATCTCCGCCACCTGCCCATCATCAAGCAAGTGACCCAGGTCACCAAGATGACATACCCTTATCCCATCCACCTCAAAGCAAAATATTATATTACTGCCCCTCAACTTCCCCCCGGCGTCGTCGTGGTAGGTCGGGATAGCCTCAAACCTTATCCCTTTAACCTCTCTGGTAACTGCCTCCCGGACTACCTCGGGATTGCCCTTAACTGCAGCTACATTACAATGGTCAAAATGGCCATGGCTGACGGTAACAATATCCGCCGGTTCCGTTATCTCACCATAGGTCAAATCAGGACTGGTCTCATAAGGGTCAGTGATTATTCTTACCCCTGTATCCGAGGTGATAATAAAGGACGCATGGCCCAGATACTTAATTTTCACAATTCGAACCCTCCTTTACTTCACCATCTTAGCAAGAGAGAGCACCAGATTTACCAGGGTGCGGACCGGCACCCCGGTGGCCCCCTTGACCAGATAGGCCCGCTCCTTATCACTCATACTGGTACCGGCAATATCCAGATGGACCCACGGGGTGTCACCGGCAAATTCAGCCAGGAATTGAGCCGCACTGATAGCCCCACCCCACCTACCCCCCACATTCTTGATATCCGCCACATCACTTTTCAGTTGCTCTCTATTCTGTTCATACATCGGCAACTGCCACATGAGCTCACCCGCCTCACCGGCAGCGGTAATTACCTTATCCACCAGCTCCTGATTATTGCCCAGGGCACCGCTGCACCCGCTACCCAGGGCGACATGACAGGCTCCGGTTAAGGTAGCCACATCAATTATATATCTGGCACCAAGCTTGTTGGCATAGCCAAGGGCGTCAGCCAGAACAAGCCGTCCCTCGGCATCAGTAGAGATAATTTCAATTGTCTTCCCGTTCATAGCGGTCACGACGTCACCCGGCTTCAAGGCACTACCACCGGGTAGATTCTCAGTAGCGGGGATAATTGCCACTACATTAGTCCCGGCCTTAAGCTGACTGGCAGCACTGATGGCCGCCATAACCGCGGCTCCTCCGGCCATATCCCCCTTCATCTCCTCCATCCCCTCTGACGGCTTTATCGAAATGCCTCCTGAATCAAAGGTTATTCCCTTACCTACCAGTGCCACGTCAACATCGGGGGAATCATTCCCCTGGTAGCGGAGAAGGATAAATTTAGGTGGCTCATGGCTTCCCCGGGTCACTCCCAACAGCGCCCCCATCCCCAATTCCTGCAATTGCTGCCGCTCCAGGATGCTAATTTTAAGATTGTAAGTCTCCCCCAGTCTGACAGCCGCCTCAGCCATAGAAGTGGGTGTCATATAATTAGCCGGTTCATTGACCATATCGCGGGCCAGGTTGGTTGCCTCGGCCAGGACCCTGCCCCTGTAGCTACCCTGGACTAAGAGGGGGAGAATAGTCTTATCAGTATCAACAATGGTGAGCTGCCTGATGTCGCCATAGTCAGCCTCTCCGGTCATATGCCGGCGGAAGCGGTAGCTACCGAGGAGAGCCCCCTCGGTCAGGGTCTGGGCCACTTTCTCAGGGCTCATGCCGGCTACTCCCGCCCCCAGGGGAATGAGGGCAATATCATCTACCCCCTTCTTCTGCAGCAGCCGGCAGGCCTCAGCCACCACCCCCCGTACCCTGTCTTGAGTCAGCTCCTGTTTCTTACCCAGACCAACAGTCACCACTCGCGCCGCGGGGAGCTTACCCAGGGTATGGATAACAGTGATTTCATTAAGTTTCCCCTTTATCTCACCCTGGGCGATGAGCTGGGATACAGCCCCATCCAGAGCCTTATCTATATTAGCAAGCTTACCGTCAGGGTGCTCCGTACCCTCAAAAAAACCCAGGATGATAGCCCCGGCCTTAATCACCGTGATATCATCAGCTATCACCTTAATCTCCATTTTAACCTCCTGCTGTGTCACAAGACTCCCTCATCACGGCAGCAACCGGGCAACCGGCTGATGTTCTCCACGCCTTATCCGCCTCTTCAGCAGTGCCGGGATCAGGAAAAGAGCCAGCATTATTATAACCAGGGTCAGAAAGGCAGGCAGACCAAGCCTGTACCAGCCGTAACCGCAAACCAGGGTTGAGGTCAGCAGTCCCGACATAACCAGCACCGCTATCTTCAGCCAGCGCTGTCTTAGCCGGATAAATACGGCCGCCGCCACAGCCAGAACCAGAAAACTGAGCCCAATCCAGGGGGCATACTCCTGAATGAGCCCGGTACTGTATCTGGGGAATTTACCCTCCATCTGGGCCGCCAGAAACCAGCCGATAGCGACCGGCATCGGGAGCAGCATTAGAGAGCTATAAAGCCAGTCCCTCTTTATAGTCTGAAAGGTGATTGAGCCCACCAACCATAACGCCAGCGGTACGTAGACAGCTATTGCCAGCCACGACCAGCCTCTGGGTAGACAGAGCAAAAAGAGGCCGGAAATCACTACTGGCATCAAACAATCACCCAACCACGGGGAAAGCCAGAATGGTCTGCCATGACGCCAGCCATAAATGGCCACACTAAAAACCAGAACGAGCATAGCCAGGAACCAGCCGGCATTCTGCCACCAGTTAAGGGCGAATAGCAGACCAAAAAGCAGGTGCGGCATCGCCGCCAGCAGTGCTTGCCCCCAGGTACCCTGACTGTGAGCTTCATATATCTGACGGGCCAGCTGCTTAGCCGGCCCCAGAAGCCTGATACAGGTATTAGCCGCCTCTTCTTCGGATACCCCGCTCTCCTCTAGCTCGTGGAGCCTGTCCTCGATATGCGACTCCAGCTCTCTGATAACTTCTGTCTCGGACGAAAGGTCAAGGCTCAGGTTGTCCTTAACACTCTCCAGGTAATGATTTACTGCTGTTACCACCGCGATTTCCCTGCGTTAGTGATATGCCGGCTGAATAACCAGGTTCATGGCAGCCACAAAGTCCCGCCACTGGCTCCGCTGTTCTGCCATGGCATGGTAACCCGCTTCTGTAATATGGTAATACTTCCGCTGCTGACCACCGGGCAGCCTCTGCCACTCACCCCGGACCAGGCCCGCCCGCTCCAGGCGGTGGAGAGCAGGATAAAGGGTGCCTTCTTTGAATTTGAAGTACCCCTGGCTTCTCCCCTCAAGTTCCCTGATAATCTGGTAGCCATACATCGGCTGCTGGCTTACCAGGTAAAGAAGTAGAGAATCAACACTTCCCTTCATCGACTCCTGTCTCTTTGTCACTTAAGTTATCTCACCTCATGATAATACCCGGCGAGTCTACGCACACATCTATTGTAGCACGTATTACTACTGCTTACCAAGCTGAGGCCAGACAATATAACAAAGGCCTTTGCTATGACCGGAACCGGCCAAAAATCAGGGTAGCATTGGTGCCACCAAAGCCGAAGGAGTTGGACAGCCCTATTTTTACCCCGGCCTCCCTGGATACATTAGGTACATAATCAAGGTCGCACTCCGGGTCAGGGGTCTCATAATTGATAGTTGGCGGAATAATCCCCCGCTTGATGGTCAGGGTACAGAATATCGCCTCCACTGCCCCGGAAGCACCCCACAGATGCCCGGTCATTGACTTATTGGCACTTATGGCTAACCTGCGGCTGTGCCCCTGAAAAACACTCTTTATCGCCAGGGTCTCAGTCAGGTCATTAAGAGGCGTTGATGTGCCGTGAGCATTAATGTAATCGACCTCATCACCGGAAATGCCCGCGTCGTCAAGAGCCATTTGCATGCACCTGGCTGCTCCTCCCCCGAGCGGGTCAGGGGCGGTTATGTGGTAAGCATCGCAGCTCGTGCCGTAGCCCCGCAACTCGGCATAAATGCCGGCTTCCCTCCTTAAGGCATGTTCCAGCTCCTCCAGAATGATAATCCCGCTGCCCTCACTGGTAATAAAACCATCACGGTCCCTATCAAAAGGGCGGCTCGCCTTTTCCGGTGACTCGTTCCTGGTGGACATGGCTCTCATGGCATCCAGCCCGGCAAATATGAAAGGCCTGATAGCTGCCTCAGTGCCACCGGCAATCATTGCCTCAGCCTCTCCCTGCTGGATAGTTCGAAAGGCATTACCGATAGCATGCGTTCCGGAAGCACAGGCAGTTACCAGACATGTATTGGGGCCCTTTGCCCCGAACTGGATAGCGACCTGTCCCGGCGCCATATTGGCGATGAAGTTGGGGATAAAAAAGGGGGAAATCTGGCGCCGGGCACCTTTAAGGAGCAGCTGATGGTTCCTTTCCATGGTCTCAACCCCACCCATGGCAGTCCCCAGCGCCACACCAATCCGGTCAGCATTCGCCGGGCTGATAACAAGCCCGGAATCATCTATTGCCATCCGGGTGCCAGCCAGCGCAAAGTGGATAAACCGGTCTCCCCTTCGCACCAGCTTCTTAGGAACAAAGTCGGCTGGATTAAACCCTTTAACCTCACCGGCGATTCTGGTCCTGAAACCGGTAGCATCAAACCTGCTGATGATGCCAATACCGGACTTTCCCTGACATAAAGACTCCCAGTTTTCATCAACGCCGATACCCAACGGCGTTACCGCCCCCAGCCCGGTTACGACTACTCTCCGTTTCATATTGATTCCCCTGCTGTAATCTGCATCAAGCCAGCCTGCTACTTGAGGTCTTCCTTGCGAATCCTGCTATCCGCAGCTCCGGGCAATGAACCGGCAAAAACGACCTCCCGGGGCACCTTATAATTAGCCAGGTGCCCGAGGCAAAACCGCTTCATCTCCTGCTCGGTGGCTACTTCTCCTGCCTTCAACCTGATAACAGCCCGTGGCACCTCCCCCCGCATCTCATCATAGATGCCTGCCACTGCTACCCCGGCCACCTTGGGATGAGCAGCCAGTACCTGCTCGATATCACCGGGATAGATATTCTGCCCCTTGCTGATAATCACGTCCTTCTTCCTGCCTTCAGACAGGAACAGCTGACTCTCCTTATCCAGCCAGCCCATATCGCCGGTATAAAGCCAGTTATCCTTTACTATCTCAGCGGTAGCCCGGGGATTATTATAGTACCCCTCCATTATTGGTCCGCGGACAATTATCTCACCCACCTCACCGGATGGCAGTTCCCTATCACTATCGTCAACGATTTTCAAGTCCCAGCCGGGCAAGGGTTTCCCCACTGAGCCCGGTTTTCCCGTGCCATCAAGAGGCTGGCAGGTAACGTGGGCCGAGGACTCTGTCATCCCCCAGAAATTGACCTCGGGCATGCCTAAATATCGCCTGAGCCTCTGCGAAATACTGGCTGGCATCGCTGCCCCGGCGGTACCCCAGAGGCGTAGGGAGGAGATATCATGCTTCAACCCCTCCGCCTCAACCGCATTAACTATCAATGCATGAACGAAGGGCACCGCCATAAATATCGTCGCCCTCTCCCGTTCAATGACCTCCATGAGGTTCTTAATTGATAACCCGGGCAATATTATTACGGTGCTTCCCCTGGCCAGCGCTGTCAGCAGGACTACTATCAGGCCAAAGGCATGATACATTGGTAAAGCAAAGAGCACCACGATATCCCGGTCTGTCTGCTGGAAGCCATCGCCTGATATAGCTGCCTCCCTGACCAGGGCCTGATGGGACAACATAGCCCCCCGGGGATGAAAGCTGGGCCCCGAAGTATAAGCGATGTGAGCTATATCTCCAGGTTCTAACTCTCCCGCCACGGGTCGTGCCGGACTGGCAGCCATAATCTCCTGATAACCAATAAATCGCCCTCTATACGCGGTACCTACATCTATAACCCACTCTATAGAGTCCCACTCCGCTAACACGGGGACTACTGACTTTAGTAAAGGGCTTTCTGCCACCAGGACCTTCGGCCGGGAATCGTTATACAGAGAAGCCAATTCATCGAGTTTATACTTGGTATCCAGGGGGACAGCCATACCACCGGCCTTAACTATTCCCAGGTAGGTAGTAACAAATTCCAGGCTATTGGATAGCAGCATCGCTATCCGGTCACCCCTGCCCACTCCTCTTTCCAGCAGGACATTGGCTATTCTATTTGACGCTTCATCCAGCTCAGTGTAGGACAGCCGGGTATCACCCAGAGCGACTGCCGTCTTTTCCTTATATTGTCTGGCTGACTCCCCGAGCATCTGCCTCAGGTTCACTAATCACTTTCCTCCAGTACCACCCTGGCATCTACAGCCACCGCCCCGTCACTGCGGGCAAGAACAGGGTTAAGGTCGAGTTCCTTTATCTCCGGGGTGTGCTCGATAAAGGCAGAGACCTTCACCAGCAACTCTTCAAGAGCTGGTACATCTACCGGTTCCTGGCCCCGGTAACCCTCGAGCAGAGGGTACCCCTTTATTTCCCTGACCATCTCGTGAGCATCCCACCCGGTCAAGGGAACGATTCTGAGCGAGATATCCTTCAGGAGCTCGACCATAATTCCACCGAGGCCGAACATAAGCACCGGACCAAACTGGGCATCCCTGGACATACCGATAATGACCTCAACACCGGGCCGAGCCATCTTCTGTACCGACACTCCGTGCACTGCTGCCCGGGGATACTTCTGACTAACGGCGTTCAGGATATCATCATAGGCTTTGCCTACCTGTTTTGATGTCTTTAGCCCCAATTTAACCCCACCGGCATCACTTTTATGCACAATATCAGGCGAGGCTACCTTCAATACTATGGGGAAACCAAGTTTACGGCTTACGGAAACTGCCTCCTCCTTGGAGGTAGCTAGTCTGGTATCAGTAACGTTTATCCCTGCCTGTCTCAAGAGGTCTTTGGACTCTACCTCGGTCAGTAATGTCCGGCTCTCATTCCTCGCCCCATCTATTATTTGTTTTTTGGTTACCACTTCAGTCCTCCTGCAGTGCAACTTGGTTAAACTAGTGTAGCAAATTTTAGTTTCTTTTGAAAGCGCCATCCCTGGCCCCACCACTCTACGGGGTTATTGACATCCTCCACAGGAAGATATTATAATCAAGGAAGCTTGTGTAAAAACAAGTGCAGTTTACAATACAAGGAGGTTAATGTCCAATGAGTAAGGTTGCAAGATTTCTTGGTTTCCTGCTGGTAATAGTAGCTCTCTGTGCTGTGAGTGTGATGCCAGCGATGGCGAATCCTGATGTTGACCTGCAATGCCAGCTTCAAGTGAACGAAGTATACACCGGCATTGGCAATAAGGTCATTGTAGTCGTGCCAGATCCCGGAGAAGCCGTTGATGATTTTAAAGTAAAGCTTGATGTAAATGATGGCACGGGTTATACCGAGATAGCCACTAATAATATTAGTGGGGCTTTCGCCTGGGGGGATGCAACGACCACATTTACCTGGACACCGGCTGCAGACGGGGATTATACCCTCAGAGCCACGGTGGACTCAGATGAAGCTGTAGCTGAGACAAATGAGGAGAATAACGAGTCTATACAGGCGGTAACGGCAGCCGCAGTCAGCGCTAAAACGGTAAGTGTAAGAATAGAAGGCCAGACGGCAACCATATGGAGTGGGGAGGTAACTTTTACCACGTCGACGATAACCGATAAGTATGGTGATACCTATACCTTAGACTACCCTACCGCCATGGGAGCCATACATGCGGCATCGGTAGCCGGTGGTTTTGACTTGATTGTTGACAGTATGTTTAGTCCGATAGACTACGTTGAATCGGTAGCTGGTGAAGCCGCAGCCGGGTGGAATGGCTGGATGTACCGCGTTAACTGGAACAGCCCGAATTTTGGCGCTAAAGAATATGCCGTGGCTGACGACGACACTGTCTTATGGAGTTATACTGCCTGGGGAGCTAAGCCCCTCCGTACTACGGTAAGCAGTAATAGCATCCTGTCTGGTAGTAATTTTACGGTAACTGTAGAAGCCTATGACGGAACCGACTGGAATGCGGCTCCGGCAGGTATACCTGTATATGTCAGCACCTTAACCTATGCCACCGATGCTGACGGAAAGGTATTAAACCTGACGCTCAGTCCCGGCAGTTACACGGTATATGCGGATACGGGTGATTACACACAGTATATCAGGTCGAATAAAGAGACAGTACTTGTATATGTGCCGCTTGACCTTCAGCCAGGGTGGAACTTTATCTCAGTGCCAAAGAAACTGACTAGCGGATATTCCACTGCTCAGCAGGTATTCGGTAATGTGGATACCGCCGGTCATTCCATCTTTTTATATAATACCACCAATGGGTGGACGGCTATGGGGACAAGCACTGTCGTCTCGCCTCTGGAGGGTATCTGGATATACTCTGCAGCGGCAAAAGAGCTGAAGCCAGCATTCGATACCAATCCGCGCCAGGTTCCGCCAACAAAGCAGCTAGCCGGCGGCTGGAACGCTATCGGGTTTTCCGACTTCACTGCTGCTTCGGCAAACTCCGCCCTGACCTCGGTGGAGGCTCAGTGGGCGATACTAATCGGGTTTGATAGTGCCACTCAAACCTATGAGGTATCCGTCATAAATAACGCTCCCGGTGACGACCCCCACAGTGAATCCAGGCAAATGTCCTGCTGGAAGGGCTACTGGCTCCATATGACAAGCGCTGGTGAACTGGCCGGCATAAGCTCGTAAAGAACGGAGATAGAATATGAATCTGACAAGGAGCGTTAAGCATGTCGGTCTTGTTCTGGCAGTTACCTTACTCTGCCTGGTTGCGGCACTCTTCCCTGCGGCAGGCGCCGCCGCTGATATCACACTACCTGAGGAATTTTATGGGGATATTACCATCAACGGTCTCTCAGCGCCAGTGGGAACGGTAATAGTAGCCAGAGTGGGTGATGTGGAGCGGGGAAGCTTTACCACTACCGAAGCCGGAAAATATGGCGGTCCTGGTACATTTGATAGCCGGCTGGTTGTCGCTGGTGAAGAGGCTGAAATAGGTGAGACGATAACCTTCCGGGTAAATAGCACTCGGGCGAACCAGACGGCAGTCTACGAACCTGGTGAGTCTAAAGAACTCAATCTATCGACTCAGGCTCATCCATTAAATGCCAATGATATCCAGATAACCAGAGCCTTAAATTACCTGCGAGGTCAACAGCAAGCTGATGGCTGTATTGCTGCGTTTGCTACCTCAGCCTGGGCAGTAATGGCGATTGCTGCCGCCGGTGAGGACCCGAATACCTGGGCAGCAGGGGGAGATTCTATTGTCGCCTATCTGCGGGATAATACCAATCACCTGGACTTAAATAAAGCTACCGATTGGGAAAGGTCGATACTGGCCATTATAGCGGCTGGCGAGAACCCGCGGGACTTCGGTGGGATAGATTACGTGACTACCTTACTGAACTTTTATGATGGTACTCAAATAGGCGATAACACAATGTTAAACGATGATTTCTGGGGCATATTAGCGCTGACTTCGATAGGAGAGAGTCAGACAATTATCCAGAATGTCAGGACCTTCATTAAGGCTAATCAGAGCGCTGATGGTGGCTGGGGATGGGTAGTCGGTGGGAATAGCGATGCCGACAATACAGGAGCGGCAATATCGGCGCTGGTTGCCGCCGGGGAATCACCAGGCTCTCAAGTCATCACCAATGCACTTGATTACCTGAAGTCACAGCAGCAAAATAATGGCGGATTTGCCTCCGAGGGCACTACCAATTCGGCTGTTGATTCCTGGGTAATTAATGCTATTACCGATGTTGGGCAAAGCCCTACCGGAGATGAGTGGCGAAAAAGCGGTAACAACCCGGTAGGGCACCTATTAAGCCTGCAGGATGCAGACGGAGCTTTTAAGTGGACGGCGGCTCAGCGGTCAAACCCGGAATGGATGACGGCTTACGCTCTACCAGCATTGCTGGGCAAATCCTGGCCAAGAGACACCTTGCCACCAGCTGTATCCAATCTTAGTCCATCACCGGGGGCAAGCGTTAGCACTACCAGCCCCGTCATCGGTGCTAGCTATTCTGATGCTACTTCTGGAATTGACGGGACCACGACCAGGATACTGTTGGACGGGACTGATGTTACTGCCAGTGCCACCGTTACTGCTTCCAGCATCAGCTATACGGCGGCCGGGCTAACCCCTGGGACTCACTCAGTCAGGGTTATAGTTAATGACAGGGCGGGTAATGAGGCAAGCCAGAGCTGGTCTTTCCAGGTGGTTGCGGGTGGAGGTGGAGGAGGAGGTGGTGGAGGTGGTGGGTTGGGTGGTAGCGGGTCACACGCAGGCACTACCGATGTCTCTGACATCATCGGGAGCGACGGAGTATTTACCGGGGGGATTGCTGCCGAGTCTGAGGATGGCAAGTGTGTGCTTACCATTAACGCTGGTATCAAAGGTCTAACCAGAGGTGGAAGGTCATTGGAGCAAATAGCGCTGGTTGAGATGGAAACCCCACCGGACCCTCCGGAGGACTCTAATGTCATCGGACTGGCCTACGACCTTGGACCTGACGGAGCTACGTTCGACCCGCCGATAGACCTTACCTTCAGCTATGACGAGTCACTGATACCGGAGGGTGTTACTGAAGAAAACCTGGTAGTTGCTCTCTGGGATAGCAAGACTGATGAGTGGGTTGAGCTGGTCTGTGTTATTGACCCTGAGAACAATACTATCACCGCAGAGGTAAGCCACTTTACCATTTTTAGCATCCTGGCAGGCACTCAGCCGGCTGCCTTTACTGCTAGCGACCTGTCTATAACTCCCATTGAAGTTTATGTTGGAGAAAGCGCAAGTATCAGTGTGCTTGTAACCAATACCGGTGACCTCACCGGGAGCTATGAGGTAAGCCTCAAGATAGATAATATCACAGTAGAAATCAAAGAAGTTACACTCGCTGGTGGTAATAGTGAGATGATTAGCTTCAGCATAACCCGGGATGCTGTCGGAACACACACAGTAAATGTCGGTGGTCTGTCGGGAGCATTTGAGGTTAAAGCAGCGCCGCCGGTATCTCCAGAGCAGAAGGGGGCAGAATCACCATTACCCCCAGCACCACCAGGGCCCTCAGCCAAGCCAATTAACTGGCCTGTCCTCAGCGGAGTCATAGCCGGAGTAATAGTAGTGGGGTTACTTGTCTTCTTCGCGGCCAGAAGAACCTATTATTAGCACCCAACAACTTAATTTTAGGTTTGACCAATCAATCTTTGAGACAACCGTACTGATATGAAGCAGACTAAGTCACTGGCTCTGATTACGGCGTTTCTTCTTGTGGTCGCTGCCCTGTGTGCTTGTTCCACCCTGTCTTCAGAAAAAGAAGCTGGCGTTATAACTGTAAGAGTAGTGGCTACCCAGAACTTTGGCCAGGAATTGATGTTTGATGAGACGCTGGAAGTGCTACCTGGTACCTCAGCGATGTCAGCGCTAATGGAAGTGGCTGAAGTTGAGACGGCATACGGAGGTGGTTTTGTTAATGCCATAAATGGCGTTCGCTCTGGATTCACCGGAGGCCAGAGTATGAAGGCAGACTGGTTTATCTATGTTAACGGTATCCAGTCCAATACCGGAGCGCTTGATTATAAACTACGCAACGGCGATACACAGCACTGGGACTTTCACGACTGGAGCTTTCATCACTTCATTCCAGCTATCGTAGGCGACTTTCCTGAACCCTTCTGGCATGGTTATGGAGAAAAAACAAACTCAACCATAATCGCCTATGCGGATAGGCTAAAAGGAGATGCCGAGAATTTAGAGCGCAGGCTTGTCCGGCTGGGAGTGAGCAACATCGGTATCAAAAGGCTCAGCGAGCTATCGGAAGATGAGAAGGAGTCCTATAATCTTCTCCTCCTGGGTACTATGGAAAGCGAACCTATATCAGAGCTGAACCAGGTCTGGAAGCAGTTGGGCCTTTTTGCTTACTTCAAGAATGACAATATAGTAGTCCTTAACCCAGAGGGTGAAGTAGCCGCTGAGTATGGGGCTGGAACTGGACTAATTCAGGCCACGCAAAACCCATGGAATCCAAAGGGTATCGGAGCCTGTGAAAGTGTGGTCTGGCTGGTTTCGGGCACGGACGAGCCCGGGGTGAAAGGTGCGATAGATACCCTGCTTAAGCATTCTACTGAATTCCAATATGCCTGTGCGGTAGTAGTGGCTAACGGGGAGATAATTAAGGTACCTCGGTGATAAGCTTTAGATATAAGGAAAAGGGGACTGCCATCCACAAGCTCAATCCTTTCTGCAAGCTGGTGTGGGTTTTCAGTATCTTTGTCCTTGCCTTAATCTTTAATAATCCCCTCTACCTCCTCCTGCTATTCCTATCCACGCTGCCCGTGATAATAGCTGCCAGAGTATGGAGAGAGTGGGCTTCTCTTATGAAGTTCGCCCTCTATCTCTGCCTGGTGATAATAATAATAAATGCCCTGGTTAGTTATCATGGTTCCTCTGTTCTATGGCAGGCTCCCTGCAGTGTTCCGCTAATGGGCACCCCCGTCATAACTTTAGAGGCCATATTCTTTGGGGTGGGCATGTCCCTAAGGTTACTGACGATAATCTCTGCTTTTGCCATACTTACCTTCACTATTCACCCGGATGATATTATGCTGGCCATGCTCAAGATGAAGCTGCCCTATAAATCGGTGCTGGTAACTTCACTATCCACCAGATTTATCCCCACTCTGATTGACGATGTAGAGCGCATCAGCGATGTTCAGCGGTCGAGGGGCTTAGAGCTTGACCGGGGAAAGCTAATGCAAAGAATAAAAAGCCGCATGGCAATCATAGTTCCGTTGCTGTCTAACTCTCTGGATAGAACCGTTCAGGTGGCTGAGGCGATGGAATCGAGAGCATTTGGCTCTGGAGAAAAAAGGACCTTTTATAAAGAAGTAAAGCTCAGTAAGCTTGATGTCCCGGCGCTGATATTTGGCTTTCTACCTCTTGCTCTGGGGACCTTTATGCGGTGGTGGGGGCAGGGAGACTACCGGTATTATCCAGCACTGGAAAAGATAAGCCTTGATGGCTTTGAATGCTCTATGCTGGCGTTACTACTGTTCTTGTTGTGCATGATGGTATCCCTGGCATTTTTAAAGAAGAGAATTGAACTTGATTAAGATAGAGAATTTTACTTTCTACTATAGCGATGCGGAAAAGCCAGCCCTCGAGGATATAAATCTTGAGATTCAGGATGGGGAATTCGTGTTGGTTACTGGTCCATCAGGTGGGGGGAAATCGAGTCTCTGCCGCTGCCTCAATGGTCTAATACCCCATTTCTACGGGGGTAAAGTAGCTGGCAAGGTTGAGGTGCAGGGGCTTAATGTGATGAAGCACCCAACTAAGGAGATGGCTACTAAAGTGGGCATGATATTCCAGGACCCAGAAAACCAGCTTGTGGCTACGGATGTGGAACGGGAGATTGCCTTTGGACTGGAGAATCTTGCCTTTCCCAGAAACCTCATTGCTAAAAGGATGGAAGAGTCTTTAGATACACTCGGTATCTCTGGCCTTCGTTACCGGCAGGTGCATGAGCTTTCTGGGGGTGAAAAACAGAAGGTTGTCATTGCCTCTGTCCTAGCACTGCATCCTGAAATTTTGATACTGGATGAGCCAACCTCTGAATTAGACCCTAAGAGTGCTGAAGAGGTGCTTTCGATAGTAGAGCGATTAAATGATGAGTTGGGTATCACGGTAGTACTGATTGAACACCGGCTGGACAGGGTGCTTCAGCATGTCGACAGGTTAATAGTGCTCGACCAGGGAAGGGTTGTTGCCGATGGAAGCATCAGAGATATTCTGAACAAAAGCTATCAGGAAATCACTGATACTGGCGTTGGTATGCCCCCGATAATTAAGCTAGCTCATGAGCTAGAGAACAGGGGCATCAGTGTGAATGAGGCACCACTTACCGTTAAAGAGGGCAGAATAATGCTCAAGGGACTTTTCCAGAAGACTCCCGGGCAACTGCCTCAGTGTAATAAAAAGGGTGATAATAAACCGGTAATTGAAGTGGAAAAACTCTGGCATGTTTATCCTGGAGGGCCTGCTGCTTTGAAGAACGTAAGCTTGAGGGTAAATGAAGGTGAGTTCGTTGCCATTATGGGAAGAAACGCCTCTGGAAAAACGACGCTGGTTAAGCACTTCAATAACCTTTTGAAACCAACAAGGGGCATGGTAGCAGTGGACGGGATTGATACCCGAAAGGCTACCATTGCCGAGCTAGCCAGGAAAGTCGGTTTTGTTTTCCAAAATCCCAACGACCATCTCTTCGCGGATACCATTGAAGAGGAGATAGCCTTTACCCTAAAAAATCTAGGGTTTGAAAACGGAGAGATAAGGCAGCGGGTTGGCGAAATTCTGGAGAGGTTTAAGCTACAGGAATATAGAAAGCAGTATCCTCGCTCCTTGAGTGGTGGAGAAAAGCAGCGGGCTGCTCTGGCCTCGGTCCTGGTTATTCAGCCGAAGATTTTAATTCTAGACGAGCCGACCAGGGGGATAGAGTATAGGCTTAAGCGTGAATTAATGACCTTTTTGAATAAATACACGAGTCAGGGCAACACTGTAATTCTGGTTACCCATGATGTAGAAACGGTAGCCGAGCATGCTGACAGGGTGATACTACTGAGCGAGGGGGAAATTGTAGTAGATGGAAACAAACGCGATATACTCTCCAAAGCGCTGCTTTTCTCCCCTCAGATAAACCGTTTGGTTCAAGCCTTCGATAAATACGGTGTACCCGATAACATATTGACTGTTGACGAGCTTTTGCAGACGCTGAAATGAGAAAGAGTTACCTTTGCCTGGTGCTAATACTCGTTATAGGCATAGCCGCTTTTATTATCCCCCTGTTTCCGCAGTCTCCATTAAATAGCTTTATTAACTGGGGACTAACAGCAACCGCACTGGTTATCCTGGCTATCATAGCCTTCTTCTTCGAGTTTGAAGCCGCAGCCATAAGTTCAAAAGAAATAGCACTCGTCGCCATGCTGGGAACCATATCCGCTGTGTCAAGGATTCCTTTTGCTGTCATACCTAACATGCAGCCGTGTACCTATCTGATAATCTGCTCCGGGTATGTCTTCGGACCAGTGGCTGGATTTATGGTTGGAGCTGTAACCGCACTTGTCTCCAACTTCTTTCTTGGTCAAGGACCGTGGACACCATATCAGATGTTTGCCTGGGGTCTGGTGGGTGTTTCGGCCGCCTATACAAGGCGATTTAAGCCCGATAGAATATGGCTAATTATATTCGGCGCTATCTGGGGTTATCTCTATGGCTGGATAATGAACACATGGTTCTGGGTCTCTTTCATCTATCCTCTCACCTTAAGGACTTTTATCGTGTACCAGCTTAATAGCATTTGGTTCGATACCTTTCATGCTATAGGCAATGCTATCTTCCTGGGGCTCTTTGGCATGAAGACCATAGCCATACTGGAGAGGTTTAGAAAGAGATTCAGCTGGGGCATTCATGACAGGGCAGACCTGCCGTTCAACTTGACAAATTAGCAATACCGGGTTATAGTTATTGTCAAATAGAATAAAGCAAAGGCGCTGAACAAGACTAGTAGGCTTCCAGCGAGGCACAGAGAGTCGGGTAAGGTGTGAGCCGATGCTGGCGCAGAAGGTGAATGGACTTGGGAGCTGCAAACCGAAAGCCGCAGGCGAGTAGGCCTTGTCGCCAGGGAAGCGTTAACGAATCCCAGGGTATTGAGCCAGGTTTTTTATAGTCTCTGTACCTGAAAGAGATGGTCAGCCTGTGGCTGACTAAAAAGGGTGGTACCGCGGAACTAGACCTCTCGCCCCTTTAAGGGGTGGGAGGTTTTTTAATAAGGAGGATACCATGATTATATTGAACAGGTGGTGGCCCCCCGGGGCCAGACAAATATTAAATAAAAAGCAAACAAACCAGCTGTCTCTAAAGTGAAACAGAGCCACCAAGATACGTAAATAACAAAACAGAAGGAGTAAACAAATGGAAAGAACTCGATATTTTCTCGATGAAAAGGAGATGCCAACCTCCTGGTACAATATCCAGGCGGACTTGCCTGAACCCCTGCCGCCAGTCCTGCATCCGGCTACGGGAAAACCGGTAACCCCCGATGACCTGGCACCTCTATTCCCGATGGAGCTAATCAAGCAG
>JAUWPF010000053.1 GCA_030611745.1 Chloroflexota bacterium
ATTTATAGCTACACAAGCAGTGTTAAGATAGGTGATACATGTAACGTGACGGTAAAGTTCCAGCACAGGGGGCCAGGACACAGTCGGGAAATATATGCTGCGCTGGGCAATTTACACTGGTGGGGTTTTGACGAAGTGCTAGGCAAGGCCAAAAGTTATTACATCTCAGCATCTCAAGACTGGAAAACTCATACAGTAACTATACCGATACAGATCACCTCAGCTATAAGCCCGGGCACGTACACGTTGTATAGTAAGATTTGCGCTGGCCCAACATGTAGGTTTGTTGATATTCCATTGATTGAAGCTCCGTATAAGGAACTTGCAGTGACGGTTGAGCCTGAAGTGCCGGTGGGTATCAGCTTCCAGATGGGCATATGGGGTGCGCCGCATGATTTCCCTCTCTATGATTATTGGATGTGCTGGTATTGGGATAACGGTATTGGTGGCTATGTCAGTGATGAAAAGTGGTACCGACCATATCAGAAGATTCAATTTACCAACATAAAGTCTGGAGATAATGGCTATGTATCTGTCTTTCTCCGCAAGAACTCCGCAGTATCAAGCCAGTATACGAGTCCAAGATTTGATGCTGTTGATGGTGGCAGTTTTACATACGACGTGGGTATTAACCATATATACTAGGGGAGTGAAATTGGGTAGTAGAGAAGAATGGCAACGATACCAAGAAGCGCTTCGTAGAGGAGACAGAGTGGCTGCCGCAGAAGCCTTCCAGAGATACCAAGAGGCCAAGAAGGCGGAAGGCAGACCCAGTTCTAAGCCAACCTTGGTTAACCTCAGCACACGTGCTAAGACATATCCCAATGCAGTGCCTTTGGATGAGATACCAAAGCAGCTTGAGGAAAATCCCGAGTTCTTTGAGCTGATGAAGAGAATTGTGACAAAGGAGAAAAGCTAGTGCCTACCACCGTTTTAATTGCTGATTTCGACCTGCCTACTCGCTCAGCATCAGGTTTTTTGGTGAGATGGATAGTGCCACGACTGGAGCCTATCCCCCTCTACGCATTTCTGGCACGGAGAAAACCTTTTCAGTTTTCAGCTCCCCAGTCCGACATTATTATTGGTATGGGACACGGCGACAAAGATGTTTTCACTGGGCAAGACGAGGTGGTGATTCTCGAAGTTAGCAAATACGACCCCAAGGAAGTCCAGGAAAAAGTGATAAAGCTATTATCCTGCCAGGCTGGAATGGTGCTGGGACCCGACCTGATTTTGAACGGAGCAGAGGCTTTTCTTGGCTACGTGGATGACTACGTCTGGGTTATGGATGCTGACCTAGCTTCTACGCCCTGGAGCGATAAGATGGCAGCCACCTCACTGATGCCAGTGATTGACGGACTGAACGCCCTGCTTGACGGCAAAACAGCCGGGGAGGCCTACCAGATAGAGCTGGATGGCTACCTGAAAAACGCCGAGATAGAGGAAGACGAACTGATAAAGTCCTGCCTTGAATTTAACTATGACAATGCTGTATTATTAGGTGACAGGGAGGCTAGAATTAGGCGGAGGCCACCTTTGCCTTTGCCCTTCAGGATGATTCCCCCGCCGCCGATTTTGGTACCCTTAAGGAGGTGATGCAAAAAAAGTAAGATATTGACTTGACAAATTTCTATCCTTGGGTTTAGAATTTAAGTGTACTTAAAAAGGCGGATGGTTGCTGAAACGTGAGAGTTTTGGCCGTCCGCCTTTTCTCTTAATTCAGCAACTATCCCGCAAAGGAAAACGGGGCAAGCAACCTTCGCTAAGAAGGTTATGAGCGGCTTGCCCCGTTCCTTTTTGGCTGAGGTTGCTTCCCCAGAGTAAAAGGAGGACGATACGATGTCAAATAAGATGCCTGAGCCGCAGACACTAGTAGACTCCATCGCCGATGGAGCCATCGAGCTGGCGGAGGGTCCAGTAAGAGCCGCCGTCAACACTGCCGCTGTTGCCCAAACTTTCGCCACCCAGGTTAAAGCCAACATGGATGATTTCAAGACCCGCATGCCCCAGGATCCGACTGCCATACCCGACTGCGCGGTCAGGGGGGCAGCTCAAACGGTTGGCGCCGGCATCAGTTTTGTGAAGGGCATCGGCATGGCTATCACAGACACCCTCGACGCGGTTCACAATCAAATCAAACGAGTCACCGGGTAAAGGAGGTAGACAATGGGATACAGGAATCCGCAAGAGCTAGTCGTTGGATTGGCACAGCTTCCGTTAGCTATCGAGGCGAATTTGCCCGAGGGAGTACCGAAACTCTCCCAGTTGCTGATCGACGCCTCGACTAAGGGACCGGCGTTGCCTGACTTCCCAATGGAAATTCCCGACCTGCCGGCAGTGCCCGAGATGCCAGGACTTCCGGCACCCCCTGGGGCTGATCTGAGGCGGACGTTAATCACCGGGGTCGAGGTGAGACCAACGCCTAGCCCAGAACCATCGATACCCAGAAAGCCGCTGGGCAAGGAGATCATGTCTTAAAGTAACAGGGTATCGGCTCTAAACCCGATTTTTAAGGAGGCGACAATGAAATTAGCAGGACTATCAGCACTAACTAGAAAGGAAATCGACCTGTACGGCCAGACAAATACCCTGGCCTCTCTGGACGTTGGAGAGGTGGCATTCCTTGAAGATAATTTTAACAAGTTGTTGGCCACCACCGACAGCCAGGTGAGGAAAATCTTCGAGGAGAGGGCTGACACCATCGTTTCCGGCGTTATGGCCATCAAGGAGAAGCTGCAGCGGCGCAAGTTCCGTGGCATGAACCCGAGCGATGCTGAAATCGGCATGGGGTTCATCAGACCGGGATACACCAAGACCAATAACGTCATCAATACGTCCTGGCTCGTAGGCTTAACCGCTATGGGCACCTGGGACAGGTGGCTTGATTCCGCAGCTACCGCCGGCTATGCCCTGCCTGAGGACTTCGGCTTAATCATCACCCACTTCACCAGCCTGGTAACACCGTCCCCCTTTGTCAGGACAGCACACTGGATAATCGGGCGTGTTGACCTGATTCCTGAAGATGTTACCGACATCATCCTTGGCGACAATGAGAATGGCGTGGCGGTTTTTCCAATCCCGACCAAGATCATTCTGCCCGAGGATGAGCTGAGGGTCAGGCTTGAGGGGGAAACCGGAAACGAATACCTGAAGCTTGGTGGTCTGGTAGTTGGTCTGGGCCGCTTCATCAAGACGGAAGACCTGGTTACGCTTGCCTGGTAATTCTAGTTAAATAAACCCTTCTCTGTCATACACAGAGAAAAGGAGGAGGTGTTTATGTATGTATCCTTATTGAAGGAGAGCCACGAGAACCTTTTCTTAAGAGAGGGTTATCTCCTGGCACTACAGTTCCAGCAGGGGTGGGCGGTATTTCGCCTCCTCGGCTGGGAGCCGTCCAATGTTAAGCCTTATTCTCTGGGCGCGGTGGCTGCCACCAGTAACCTGGCCTCCTGGGATGAGATAGCTGACGCCGGCGGCCGGCGCTATTTGATGCCACCAGAAGAGCATTGGATTTACCACAGCTTCTGGGGAGTCAACAAGCCCAAGGCGCGTATCTTCTTCCAGTACCCCACCAGGCAGGACAGGTGGAACCTGGTCGCCGTCCAGCGCACCATAACCGGCGACGTCGGTTACATCGATGGCGAGAAGAGCCCCTATGACGGGCCATTTACTCCCATGAGTCAGATATTTACCGTCCACGAGCTTTACCCCGCCTTCCAGTGCTACAACCCCTTACCTGATGCCATGGATAATGTCATGCTCAATTTTGATATCATGAGGTATTCGTACATGTTGATAAAGGATAGAAACCTCATCCGGGATATCCTCACCCTCAAGCGCCCAGGAAGGCTGCACACCGTGGCCGGTATTGATCCACAGCCAGCACGTATCCCCGACTGGCTTAGCGACCTGGTTGGGAAAGACCTTCTTGACTACTCCAAGACTGTCATCGAGGAGGGTAGCTGATGCCAGATAAAAGAGGGTTACAAACACTGCAGGCAACTGCCCCCCTCGCGGGTGGCGTTTTCGGTACTTTAGTAGCCGCCAACATGAGGCGCTACATCTACAAAATAAAGACTGCCAACCAGTTTGCCGGACCAAATCAGCTTAACCTGGGTCACAGTGATGATGCTGGCGCTACCCATACCGACATTGACTACATTGAACACGCGGTCCAGTACGAAATGTGGAATGACCCCGATGAATTAAAAGAGGATTCTGCCCCCCTCTATATCATACCGGAGGGAAGCCAGATCTACCTTGAAACCGATGCCGGGAATATCGAGTGCTATTTCCTCTACGAGGATGCGGAATAAGGAGGCCAACTAAGAGTTGAGCAAGTTCGGGTAGTATATGCTGCCTGTAGTAAGTTAGAGCTACGCTGAAACAAATATGCCCCCGAAATAAGGGGAAGTAGCTCGAAGGAGTAGCT
Organism: Chloroflexota bacterium; assembly: GCA_030611745.1. GTDB lineage: Bacteria > Chloroflexota > Dehalococcoidia > Dehalococcoidales > JAUWPF01 > JAUWPF01. Next base: position 4,433 of record JAUWPF010000053.1, read on the forward strand.
ATTATGGCAAATAGACAACCTGGTTATATCGATGGCCGAAGGTCCAGGGTCGGCGGGGTACCAACCTGGGGCCCCGTCCCCAGTGTCTTGACCCCCGGCACCATGGAAGCCTACGGCATCTTTGACGACTTCCTGTCCTGTGAAGACCTGGCCGCCAATGGAGCCTTCCCCACGGGACAGGCTACCTGGGAGTTCCTCGAGGCGACTATTGGTACTATAGATCAGGCTGACGAAGTCGGCGGTGCCATTATTATAGCCTCACCGGCTACCATTAATGAGGGTGGCCAGATAATCCTGGGTAGTAACGCTGGAGGAAGTGCTTTCAAACCGGCAGCCGGCAAGCATTTGTGGTTTGAAGCCAGGGCCAAGGTTGTCATAGGATCTGCCGACCACTTCAACTACTTTATCGGCCTGGTAGAGCCGGAGGCTACCGACATCCTGACAAACGCGGGGGCTATTCCCACCAACGACGAAATAATAGGCTTCATCGTCCGTGATACCGAGTCCAACTGGTCGTTCATGGGCTCCAAGTCTGATACCCAGGATATAAGGGGTCTCGGTGCGGGCCGTGTAGTAGACACTTCCTACCACTATTTCGGCTTCTACGTCAACGGCGTCACCGATGTCACCTGCTACTACGACCGGGCAGAGGTTGCCGCCGGCGCGCTAGCCACTGCCTATATCCCGATTCTCGGCATCATGCCGGCCTTTGCCGTGAAGGCTGGTGACGGCAATATTGAATCAATGACTGTAGACTACATCATGTGCGTTCAGTTGAGATAAGGAGGAAGTTATGGCAAATAGACAACCTGGTTATATCGATGGGCGGAGGTTCAGGGTTGGCAATGTGCCGACCTGGGGTCCTGTTCCCGATGTCCTTATTCCCGGCACCATGGAAGCCTACGGATTTTTTGAAGACTTCTTATCCTGTGAAACCCTGGCTGGGGATGGAACCACTGTGACCGGGGAGGGCGTCTGGCAGTTCAAGGAGGCTAACGATTGCACTATTGCCCAGGGTGACGAGGCCGGTGGTGTCCTGACATTAGTCAACGGCGCTCTCCTTAACGACGGCGGCCAGATAATGATGGGTATGGACCCCGCAGTACACGTTAGTAGGGGCGCCTTCTTCCTGGCAGCCGGTAAGCACCTCTGGTTCGAGGCCAGGCTTAAATCTACCAATGCCGGCACCGATAATATTGGCATCTTTGCCGGTCTGGTAGAGCCGGAGGACACCGATATCCTGGCTAATGGTGCTGGGGCGATCGCCATCCAGGACCACCTGGGCTTTTCGATAAGGGGTACGCAGACAACCTACCGATTTAACGGCGGCAAGGCCGCAGCTCCGGTCGAAAATGACCTTGCTATAGGTCTTGATACCAGCTACCACACCTTCGGCTTTTACGTCAACGGCTACACCTCTGTCGCGGTCTACATTGACCGCGCCTTGATTGTTGCCGGTGCCCTCACCGACACCAACATGCCCGTGGTGGGTCTGGTGCCGATATTGGCCATAAAGAATAATGCTGCCTTTGCTGAGACTCTAACCGTCGACTACATCATGTGCGTGCAGCTGAGATAAGGAGGAAGTTATGGCAAATAGACAACCTGGTTATATCGATGGACGAAGGCTCAGGGTCGGTAATATCCCGACCTGGGGTCCTGTTCCCAATGTCCTTATTCCCGGCACTGAGGAAGCCTACGGCATCTTTGAGGATTTCCTGTCCTGTGAGGACCTGGCGGCGGGTGGAGTCACTCCCACTGGAAGAGCTACCTGGCAGTTCAGGTTTTTAACCGCTGGTACCATAGATCAGGCTGATGAAGTTGGCGGCGCCGTTGTTTTGGCCGCCCCTGCTGCTGATGATCGGGGTGCACAGATAATCATGGGCTCGCTGGCCGGTGGCGGAATCTTCTTCCCGTTAGCCACTAAGCATATCTGGTTTGAAGCCAGGGCCAAGGTTACCATAGAGACTGCCAGCGCGTTCAATCACTTTATCGGTCTGATTGACCCGGTCGATGCCGATATCCTGACGACTGGCGGCGGCGGCGGGGCCATGCCCAACCAGGACATAATTGGCTTCTTTGTCTGGGATGGCCAAGTGAACTGGGCGTTTTGCGGCGATGAGTCTACCACCCAGACTGTCCTTACCCTCGGTGCGGCCCGCGTGGTAGACAATGACTACCACTACTTCGGCTTCTACGTCAACGGTGTCACCAGTGTCACCTGCTACTACGACCGGGAAGTGGTTGCCGCCGGAGCATTGACCGGCACCAATATCCCATTAACCGGCTTGATGCCGGCATTCGCTGTCAAGTCTGGTAACGCTGCCGGGCTGGATTCCCTGACTATCGACTACGTCATGTGCGTACAACTCAGATAAGAGATAAGGGTAACAAGGAGGAATCATGAAAAAGAATCTTGGTTACA
>JAUWPF010000054.1 GCA_030611745.1 Chloroflexota bacterium
GAGCGGTGAGAGACTTCATAGCCCTTGAAAAATTCAATCGCTACTCCATAATCATAAGCTTTATAGCTATTTATAATGACCTGTAAATTTCCCTGCGATGGCCAATGCGCAAAATTACTACCAGTTTTTGGCTGTCATCTATGCTATAAACTATCCGGTAGTCATCCTTCCTTATACGCCATAAACCTGCGCTTTTAATCTTCTCAACGCCTCGCGGCCTGGGTGAATCCGCCAGTTTCTTTATATCGCCAATAACTGCGTCAAAGTCATCTTTAGGTAGCTTATCTAATGAGCGCTGTGCTTTCCGTCTTAGTTCTATCTTATACATTGCCTGGATTAGCCGTTGCGCGATTCAAGATAGGCTTCCAGGGACATCGTGCCTTCAGTGTCAGCCAAAGCCGATAGCCCTTCCACCGAATCAATTTCATCCTCTAGTTTTGCGATTATAGCCTCGGTTAGCCATTCCTTCATAGTCTTACCCTGCAAAGCCGCAAAAGCCTTAAAGCGGTTGCGCAGTTCCGGTTCTACATCCAGAAAATATCTTGACCTGTTAGCTGTGTTCGGCATTAAATTCCTCCATATTGGCTATATATATTATAATCATATCTAACATAGCCCTTTATGTCAATACCCGGTTAGCATCGGCTCCCAGGTATTGGTGATGAGACCTCCTCTCCTTATTTTGTTCTCAGTCCCGGGGTTCTTCCCACCTTATCATTTTCCGCAACATTCGGTAAGGGCTCCTGAATTCTTGACAAAGATAGCCCGGCTACTTAAAGTGTTTATTACCGAGTTGCACCGATGTGGCGACGATATATAACTTTGAGGTGAAGATGACCTGGCAGAAGGAAATTGATGAGTTAGGACGCCGCCGGGAACTGGCGAAGCAAATGGGAGGGGATGAAGCTATCGCCAGACAGCACTCTCGAGGAAGGCTTACTGTTAGAGAGCGGATTGACTTACTCCTTGACCGGGATTCGTTTCAGGAAATTGGAACGCTTGCCGGTAACGCCGAATATAATGACGAAGGTGAACTAAAGTCGTTTACCCATGCGGCCCGGGTCACGGGCTGCGGGAAGGTCAACGGCAGGCCAGTATGCGTTGAAGGCGGGGATTTTACAATCCGTGGCGGCTGGGCAGACCCGACCAGTTTTGTGGGTATCGGGGGGTTTACTCCCGAGAAGTTGTCGCTGGAGCGGCGTATTCCCTTCATTCGCTTGCTCGATTCAGCTGGGGGGAGTGTCCTGCGGATTGAGAGTATGGGGCGCACTCTTCTCCTGGGAAATCCGGGGCGCTGGGCTGTTCCCGCAGCCCTGATGGCACGGGTTCCGGTTGTTTCCGCGGCCCTGGGTTCTCTGGGTGGGTATCCGCCGGTAGAAGCAGCCGCCTCTCACTGGAGCATCATGACCAAGAACACCAGCGAGCTGTTTGTTGCCGGGCCCCCTTTGGTAAAACAGGCACTGGGCATTGATGTCACCAAGGAGGAACTGGGTGGCTATAAGGTTCATGCTTACCGGAGTGGAGTAATCGATAATGTAGCTGAAGATGAGGCAGATGCTTTCCGGCAGATAAAGCTCTTTTTGAGCTACCTGCCGCAGAGCGTCTGGCAGCAGCCTCCCCGCGCGGAAACCGGTGATGACCCGGAGAGGCGTGATGAGGAATTGCTTTCCATTATACCCAGGGACCGAAAGAAGTTATATGACATCCGCCAGCTAATAAAACACATCGTGGATAAAGACTCAATATTTGAGCTTTCCCCCTTCTACGGGAGGTCTCTGGTTACCCTTCTGGCGCGTCTGGATGGTTACCCGGTGGCGGTGGTGAGCAACGACTGTGAGTGGTTTGGGGGAGCCCAGACCGTCGCCGCCTGTGAGAAAATGATGCGGTTCGTTGACCTCGCCGATACATTTCACCTACCTATTATATATCTGGTTGATTGCCCGGGCTTTATGATAGGGCCTGAGTCGGAGAAAGAGGGGATAGAGCGAAAGTCAGCCCGGCTGGCCTTTGCCCTGACCCAGCTGACGGTACCCGGGATACCAGTATTGTTGAAACGGTCCTATGGCGTCGCTGGCGCCCTGCATGCGTACGTGTCCCGCTCAAATCTTCGCTACGCCTGGCCATCAGGAGAATGGGGTTCTCTGCCCATAGAGGGAGGGGCAATGGCTGCTTACCGGAAGGAAATTGAAGCTGCCCCTGACCCGGAAGCAAAGCGCATTGAAATAGAGGACAGGCTCGGGCAACTCTGTTCACCCTTCCGCACCGCCGAGGCATTTGGCGTGGAGGAGATTATCGACCCCCGGGATACCAGGCCGCTTCTATGTGAGTTTGTAAAAGGAGCCCGGGAGATTACCGCGACCCAGCTTGGTCCCAAGTCCCGTGTCGGGATAAGACCGTGAGCAGTTGAGAGCCCGGTTCGGCCCTAGCCTGTTCTGGAGTTGACTTTCAGGCTGGGAGTGATATAATTTGCCTCAAAGCTCTCAGCGTATAATTAACCTGAAAAGGAGGCCAAGATGTATATCCGTGATATCATGGCGACCAACGTGGTTACTATCCCCAGCAGTACCGGCCTTGCTGATGCCAGGCGGATAATGGAGGCGCACCACATCCGCCGCCTGCCGGTAGTGGATAAGGGGAAGCTTGTCGGCATAGTAACCGGGGGCAATCTGGAGAAGGCGTCTCCATCTAAAGCCACTTCCCTTTCCGTCTGGGAACTGAGCTATCTTCTGGAAAAGACCACGGTGAAGGAGATTATGAAGAGAGATGTAATCACCACGTCACCGGATGCGACTGTTGAGGAGTCAGTGGTACTTGCTCAATCCAATAAGGTGGGGTGCGTGGTGGTGGTGGAAGAGGGCAGGGTAGTAGGTATGATTACCACCAATGACATCTTCTACAAGATTGTCAATCCCATCCTTGGTCTGGGCGAGCCCGGTGCCCGTGTCGAGATTAAGGGGGGTGGTAACGCCAAATCAATGGAAGAAATAATCTCAGCCATAAATAAGCTTGGCCTTAATATCGTTACCTGCCATATTATAGCGTTACCGGAGGCACCCCAGAAGGATATCGTGGTTCACCTGGATACTGAAGATGTCAGCCAGTTTGTTGCGGCGCTGGAGGGTAAGGGGTATAAGCTGAGCGTGAGGCGGCGCTAATCCCAACCAGGGTAGAGAGTATCTAGCTGGTGTCAAAGCGGAGAATCGATAGCCTGCTTATAGATAGAGAGCTGGCGGAGAGCCGGGCTAAGGCTCAGGCGCTGGTTATGGCTGGGGAGGTGGTGGTGGAGGGGAAAGTGGTTATTAAGGCAGGGACCCTCGTGCCTGAGGCAGCGGTGATTACAGTCACAAAGCCGCTGCCTTTTGTTAGCCGCGGTGGTATCAAGCTTGATTACGCCTTGAGCTACTTTCAGCTCGATGTTACCTCCAGGGTGGCAGCTGATATCGGGGCGTCAACCGGCGGCTTTACCGATTGTCTGCTTCAGCGTGGAGCCAGCCGGGTCTACGCGATAGATGTCGGTTATGGCCAGCTTGACTATCGCTTGCGGCGGGACAAACGGGTGGTGGTGATGGAGAGGGTGAATGCCCGTTATCCCCTGTCTCTCCCGGAGAAGGTAGATTTAGCTACTATAGACGTGTCCTTTATCTCGGTGGAGAAGATAATCCCATCAATAGCCAGGGTGGTTAAGGATGGTGGTTATCTGGTGGTTCTGCTAAAGCCTCAGTTTGAAGCCAGGCGGAGGGAGGTGGGTAAGGGGGGAGTGGTCAGGGAGCCGGTAGTGCATGCTAAGGTGCTGGGGAGATTTATCGGCTGGTTGGGTGACCATGACTTCAGGCTTAAAGGGCTGGCGGCATCACCGATAACAGGTGCGGCGGGAAACAGGGAGTTCTTTTTGCTGTTAAGTTGACATAATGCTTAATAAAGCGATCACTCTAGAAGTGGATGGCTTGCGGATTGTGGGGCAGCTTTTTCTACCCGGTGAGGGCGGGGGGCTATTCCCCACTGTTTGCGTCTGTCATGGTATCCCCTCGGGTAATCCCCCTGACCCCAATGATGGGGGCTATCCGTCGCTGGCAGAGAAACTCTGCGGTGAGGGATTTGCCGTGTTCATTTTTAACTTCAGGGGGACCGGGGCGAGTGAGGGTAACCTTGATATGCCGGGGTGGACCAGAGACCTCGAGGCGGCTACTGATTATTTGTACGCCCTGCCTGAAGTAGACAGGTCTCACCTGGTGCTGCTTGGCTTCAGTGGCGGAGCGGCGGTGTCGGTGTATGTAGCGGCGCAGGACAGAAGGGTATCGTCTGTCGTTGCCTGCGCCTGCCCGGCGGAGTTTACCTTCTCCAGTATGGCTGAAGGGCCACGGTCTGTGGTTGAGCACTTTCGCAGTATCGGTGCTATCCGGGAGAAGGGCTTCCCCCGTTCTGCCGGGGAGTGGCTCAAGGGCTTCAAGCTGGTCAGCCCGATTAAGTATGTAGCCAGGATTGCCCCCAGGCCGTTGTTGGTGGTACATGGTAGTAATGATGAGACAGTGGAATTAAGTCATGCTTACAGGCTGTATGAGAGAGCCGGGGAGCCCAAACAAATAATCGTAATCGAGGGTGCCACCCACCGGCTGCGGCAGAATGATGAGGCGATGGCCCGGGTTTTAGGCTGGCTGAAGTCCCGGTGCCGGTAAATTGACCCGGGGTTGGAAACTGGTCTATAATGTAATCTGGTAAGGCTAGTTAAGGTGAACTCCAGCCAGAAAGAGCGTTGATTTTTCTGGGTGCCCGTGAGAGGCAGGCGAAGTTGCACGAGAGTTGCGGCGTTTTTGGTGTTTATGCCCCTGGCGAAGATGTAGCTAGACTTACCTTTTTTGCTTTATTTGCCCTCCAGCACCGCGGTCAGGAGAGTGCTGGCATTGCCACCACCGATGGGAAGGGGCTCCAGGTTTATGCCGGTATGGGGCTGGTGTCCCAGGTATTCAGCGAGGATTCTTTAAGTCAACTCACCGGTAATGTTGCCATCGGTCATAATCGCTATTCCACCAGGGGTTCCAGCCGGCTGGCTAATACCCAGCCCATTATTGTCGGCGAGGGTGCAGATTCTATCGCGATAGCTCACAACGGGAATATCATTAATGCTGAGCATCTGCGTGAGGAACTCTCCGGGCTGGGCTATACCTTCCGCACCAGCACCGACACCGAGGTTATTGCCAATCTTATCCTCTCCTCCCGGGAGAAAAGCTGGGTGGACAGGATAAGGTATGCGATGCGCCGGCTTCAGGGGGCGTATTCGCTGACACTGCTGACCGACCACGCTTTGTTTGGTGTTCGTGGCCCCCTCGGGGTGCGCCCTCTGTGCCTGGGGACCATTAATGGCGGCTGGGTTATAGCCTCGGAGAGCTGTGCCCTTGACCATATTGGCGCCAGCTTCGCGAGAGAGGTTGAACCCGGCGAGATAGTTGCTGTCACTGACAATGGGGTTGATAGCTACCAGGAAGAGGTGGGGCGAAAAGCGCTGTGCATCTTTGAGTATATCTACTTTGCCCGTCCCGACAGCGTGATTAACGACCGGCTCCTTTATTCTGCCCGTCTGGCAATGGGAGAGCAACTGGCTGAGGAATACCCGGTGGATGCCGACCTGGTCATGGGGGTGCCTGACTCGGCTACTGCTGCCGGCATTGGTTGTTCCCACCGGTCAAAGATACCGCAGACTGAGGGTTTGCTCAAAAACCGCTATGTCGGCCGCACCTTTATCGAGCCTGACCAGCGCATCAGGGACCTCGGGGTGAAACTGAAATTTAATCCCCTGCCCCGGATGCTTGATGGTAAGCGGCTGGTGGTGGTCGATGACAGCATTGTCCGGGGTACTACTACCCCCCAGGTAATAAAGCTATTGAGGCGGGCGGGGGCTAAAGAGGTACATATGCGCATCTGCGCCCCACCAATCCGCTACCCCTGTTTCTTTGGGGTTGACATGGCTACTCGATGGGAACTGATTGCCGCCCGTAAAACCGTAGACGAAGTCAGGGACTTTATTGGTGCTGACTCACTGGGCTATCTGAGTGTTGATGGGCTTATTAAAGCGGTGGGTTTGCCTAAAGAGATTTTCTGTCTGGCCTGTTTTACCGGTGATTACCCGATACCGGTGCAGCTTGAGATGGATAAACTGGCACTGGAGACGATGCCGCCTGAGGAATATAGCCCCTTTGGTATAAAACAGCGGTGAACTGAAGCCCCGGACATTTATAATCTTTGCCCTTTGCCAGTCCCCCTGGCGGTTGTGTTTCTGGTGGTTATTTGCCGTTTTACGATTTGAAGTTGGGACTATTTTTTGGTAATCTAGGGAAAAGGCAGGTTCTTTTCCACGGGAGGCAGGGGTGATTAACGAGACCTATGCTAATGCCGGTGTCAGTATCAATCTCGCGGCTGAGGCTAAGAAGCTGATTGAAGGCTATGCCCGCTCAACCCTCCGCCCCGAGGTTCTAAGTGGCCCCGGGTTTTTTGGCGGGCTTTTTGAATTTAAGGGGTATCATGAGCCGGTGCTGGTGTCCAGCGTTGACGGAGTGGGCACCAAGCTGAAGATTGCCTCTGCGCTGGATAAGCACGATACCGTTGGTATCGATATCGTTAATCACTGCGTTAATGATATCTTTACCTGTGGCGCGGAGCCCCTCTTCTTTCTGGACTACATTGCGGTGGGTAAGCTGGCGGTGGAGCGGGTGGCGGCTGTTGTCCGGGGGCTGGCTCAGGCTTGCCGTGAGGTCGGCTGTGCGCTTATTGGCGGTGAGACTGCCGAGATGCCCGGGCTGTACGCGGGAGAGGATTACGACCTGGCGGGTTTTATTGTCGGGGTGGTGGAGAAGGGTAAG
>JAUWPF010000035.1 GCA_030611745.1 Chloroflexota bacterium
GATGTATGTTTGTTCCTTTTCACAAGAATTTGATGATCTTAATCAATTGCGTACCTATTCCAAATGTGGTGGTGTTGCAATTGGATTCCCCAGAATAGAGCTAAAACAGCTATAAGTAAAGCTGAATCTCTTCTGAAACAATATCAAAAAGACGGCAACTTGGGGCAACAATACCACAAGATTGAGCAAGATCTGGCTGCATTGGGTTTAGTTGTGGATACTGATAATACTAAGGATATACATGTCAAAGTTGAGACGCTTGAAAAAGCGATTTCACAGTCATCTACATATCAAGGAATTGATTTTCAGGATATTTTCGGTGGTGGAGGTTTTGATTCCATTTTTGGGAAATTTAATCAGAAAAAGCCAAAACCTTCTACTGTCAGTCAAACTTCACGGAAAGAAGCACCTCCAACTGACAAGCTTAAAACTAGAATTACTCGAATAAGTGAAATAGGGAAAATATTTGGAGGCGGTGAATTCACACTAGATCCCAATCTATGCTTTATCCTTATGCCATTTGAAGCAGAGCTAAAGGCTGTTTATGATGATCATATTCGTCCTGTTGTCGAATCAGAAGGACTATCATGTATAAGGGCTGATGATATTGTCAGCACAGGTTTCATTACTTGGGATATATGGGAAAGAATTAATAGGGCAAGGTTCATTATTGCCGATCTAACGAGAAAAAATCCTAACGTTTTTTATGAATTGGGCATAGCTCATGCAATTGGGAAAGAGGTTATTCTCATTACCCAGACTGTGAAGGATGTACCTTTTGACCTTAAGGCACTCAGATGTATTGTGTACTCTTTCACACCAAGAGGTATGAAGGAGATAGAAAGTACGCTACGAAAAACCATACAAGAGATAATGAGAGCTTCTTGAAAATATGAAAGCTGTCAAGAACGACTGAAAGTCAGGCAAAGCCTTTATTCTTGACAGTTGGTGAAGTGGTGGATAATAAGGAAAGGGGAGCTGTTATCGCTCCCCTTATTAGTTGATATTGACAACTGAACGTGAACGTAGTAAGTAGTAAAAGGATAACGGAATATTTGCAGGAGGATGAATCGGAACATGAATGTGATTCAGGCGGAGGTTATCAAAACGGTTGAAGAGCCTAACGTCCTATCAGTAATTATTATAGGATTAATTCTTATTATTGGATTCTCAATATTTCTTATGGGACTACGTAGAAAGAAACCAATGCTTTGGTATTCTGGCATCGGTCTTTCTCTTGGTGCAATTGTTACCCTATTTACTGAATCGGAAAGTTTTCGAGATTTACTAATCTCAGCCGCCGTAATTTTTGCAACGGTCATCTCTGCTTTTAGCTTGAATGAAGGTATTAAGCAGAGAAAAGAAACAATCGAACGTGAGGAAAAGGATAGGTTAGAACAAAGCCTCAAAGAATTATCCGGTTGGGCTACTAAAGTGTTGAAAAACATGATGATAGCAGCTCGTTTTGTCGCCAGCCAGTCTGACCTTAAAGAGAGAATTATGGATTGCCGTGCTGAATTAGCTATAAGTGCGGCAGAGAGTATTAAGATATTAGCTATTTGCAACGGTTTAGTTTTAAAAACCCAAATATCCGCTTCGGATGCGGACACATTACAGACATCCTTGAAAACCGTAGACGAATCCCTCAGAAATTTTGTTACAATGCTTTTCGACTTTGATTTAGACAATCCAGACATGGACGCATTAAACACTGTAATCAGCGCAGCATACGATCTTACAAGGACATTAAGAAGATTGTTGGAAATATCGTCAGACATTGCTTCTAAATAGTACCTCCATTTTTATCCTATGTGCTCTATGTTGATTCAGTAAAATATCATTTTAAAGAAGAATAGTAGTTGATAAATCTATGAAGCTAAAATATAATGGTCGCTAAAGGAGGCAAGCGGCCTCCGCCTTTTCTACAAGCTACATGGGGTTCAGGTGGTCGCCGGTTCAAATCCGGCCGCCCCGACCAGCTTAATTACTCATGAATTGGCACTGGGGGAGCTAATACTAGCTCCCCCTTATTGGTTTAGTGAGTAATGGGCAGAGCTAAAAGCTATGGCGGCGGGCGGCAAGCTTTAGCTCGCACTCCGCTTGATAATTGACACACCCAATGGTATACTTATTTGGTAAGGGTATATTATCTTATTAATAGGTAGGATAAAATGGGAAGAACAGCCAAGCTCACGATAAGTTTACCAAGAGAACTAATTTCATTTGCCGATGAGATAGCCAGGGAGAAAAAGATAAGCCGCAGTAAAGTCCTTTCCTCATGCCTGCAGGAACTGGCGGAAAGACACAAGGCTGCGGAGATGGCAGAGGGATATAAGGCTATCGCTAAAGAACAAAAGCACCTGGCGGCTGCGGCTTCGGAAATTGAGCATGAAGTAATACCGGAGTGGAGATAAGAACTCATGCCCAAAGACATCAAGCGGGGTGAGATATACTGGATAGACTGGAGCCCGGGTAGAGGCAGTGAGCAGAGCGGGTTAAGGCCCGCTCTTGTTATTCAGAATGACACTGGCAATAAGTACAGCCCGACAACGATTGTCGCCGCGCTCACTACCGCCATTGAAAAGCCGTATCCATTCCTGGTTAAGGTTACTACAAAGGAAAGCGGACTGCCGAAAGACAGCACCGTTAACCTGGCAGTGATAATGACTATTGATAAAACCCGCCTCACCGATAAATGCGGTGAATTAAGCGAAGCTAAAATGGCTGAGGTGAATAAAGCTATTAAGGCAAGCCTCAAGCTATAGCATGAGCCAGTCCAGATAATTGACATGGATATTTAAGGCTCTTAAAATGGCATCGGGAGGAGGAGGGGATTGGCTACAGGTAAAGAGCGGGCCTACTACAAATCAGTGCGGCGGGCGGCAGCGGCACTGAACTCCGACATGACATTAAAAGAGGCCCTGGACACTATCGTCCGCTGTACCGCCAGAGCCATGAAGGCAGGAGTCTCGCTGGTACTGCTTGATTCCACCAGGAAGAAGTTGATACACAGCTCCTCGTGGGGACTGTCCCAGACCTACCTGCGCAAAGGTGTCCTCGACACCGATAAGAGTCTGGCCGAAGTACTTACCGGGCAGCCGGTGGCCATCGCCGACGTGAGTCAGGACAGCCGCATCCAGTATCCCGAGCTGGCGGCCAAAGCCGGCATCAGTTCCATACTGGGCATACCGGTAATGGTTAGCGGCACCGCAGTGGGCAGCATCAGGGTCTATTCTAAAGAACCCGCTGAGTTCACCAACCAGGACACCAACCTCGTGACCACGATGGCTAACCTGGCCACGGCAGCACTTCACAGCAGGACGCCGTACCACGAGACAGAAGAGACCCAACAGGGAGAGAGCCAGGCCCAGACCGAAGCGGCAGCACTGCGGCAAGTCCGGACGGTGACCTACGCTCACCCCAGTGAGGAGGAGTTTGCCCATATCCTTGACTTCTACCACATCGAGTGGGTATACGAGCCTCGCTCCTTCCCCTTGAACTGGGATGGCGATAGAGTAACCGAGATGTTCACCCCCGACTTCTACCTGGCGGGACTGGACCTGTATGTAGAGCTTACCACCCTCAAGCAGAGGCTGGTCACGGAGAAAAACCGCAAGCTACGACGCCTCAGGGAATTATACCCTGAAATCAAGATAACCCTGCTCTATAAGAAGGACTTCGACCGCTTGCTGGCAAAGTATGGCTGCGGACCGCTGGCCCAGGCCCGGGGTCACGGCATCAGCCAGGTGCTCTATTCCAGCGCCGAGATTCAACACAGGGTAGGAGCGCTGGCAGAGCAGATATCCCGGGATTACACCGGACGCCACCCCATTATGGTAGGCGTACTGCGGGGTGTTTTCTGCTTCATGGCCGACCTGGTCCGCCAGATGACCACGCCCCTCGACGTCGACTTCATGGCCATATCCTATTACAGTGAGGATAGCTCCGCGGTCAAGATTACCAAGGATATGAACCTCAATGTGGACGGCAGGCATGTGCTCATGGTCGAGGATATTGTGGACACCGGGATGACACTGAACTATGTGCTCAACTATCTCAAGGCCAGGAACCCCGCCAGCCTGGCAGTATGCACCCTGCTGGATAAGCGGGCGCGCCGTCTCATAGACGTGCCCCTCGACTACACCGGATTTGAGGTACCGGATGAATTCGTGGTTGGCTACGGCCTGGACTATGAAGAGGAGTACCGGAATCTGCCCTTTATCGGCATCCTCGGCCCCGAAAAACGACCCGCAAAAGAAAGGGGCCACAGCAAAACTTCAGTGGCAGAGAGGAACGCCTCACAAAAACGCCCCAAGTAACCTTTGCATCCCCGGATTTCCCATCTCCACCGTCCCCTTTCGGTCCTCACCTACTCGGTTCCCGCTTCCTCAGTCCATCCCTACTGCTTCAGTTACTTGGAGCAACGATAAGTATCCCACACCATCTGAGGATTGTCAAAGCGGTTGGGCATTGTGAAAATGATAACCGGGACGCTGTGAGCAAAAAGGAAGCTGATAACGCCAGAAAGCTCCAGTTTTTGCCCGTTTTCTCCGATTCAAAAGGCAACCATGACAAAAAAATAGGGGACAGCTCTGTTAAAGCTGTCCTCCATTTTTACATTGGCCTTTCTAATGCTGTGCCGGCCCCTCTAAGTAGGAGGCTGGTTCTTCGCCTGAGCGTAGCAGTCACTGCAGTACACCGGGCGCCCCTCTCGGGGCTCAAAAGGCACTTCACAGTCTTTGCCACAAGAGGCACAGACAGCGGGGTACATTTCCCTTCTCCCGTAACCGCCGTAACCACCCTGCGAACCGCGGCGCTGTTCTTTCCTGGCCTGCCGGCAGCTCGGACAACGCTTGGGTTCATTGGTAAAGCCCTTATTGTCAAAGAACTCCTGCTCAGCAGCCGTGAAAGTGAAACTTGCGCCGCACTCCACGCACTCAAGGGTCTTGTCTACGTAGCTCATAGATGACCTCCTTTCCTCTAGGACTCGGTTGCAGCTTGGTCATCCACGGTCTACCAAACCAGAAAACGCATGAGTAGCCATACAAACTAGGACTTGCAAACTCTCAACCAGCTATCTCAACTATGCCATACAACCAGAGGCTTGTCAAGTTATGGCCAAGCCTTTGACATCCCGGGGCAAAGCTGGTAACTTTTACCTTGTGTCTTGCAGAGCCAACAGAAGCCAGGCTGGGAAAACGAGCGGCGAAAGAGCGCCGGGGATGCCGCTGCACTGGAGCTATATCATATTGCCGGCAGCCATCTGTCTCCTATCTTTAATCCTCGCCGGCTGCTTCTACCATCAGCTCCCTGCTGAAGTAGCCTGTCATTTTGAACTCGATGGCAGCCCCGACCAATGGCTCAGCCGTGAAGTGACGATGGCATGGGTACTCGGGCCGCAATTCCTGTTTTCCCTGCTCGGGGGAGCCATTGTCTGGGGAACAGCCAGGCTGAGCACCCTATTCAGGCAAACGGAGGCCGCCAGGGCGAAACCACAAACGGCACTCCTGTTCATTGGTAATATCGTAGCCCTCCCCCAGCTTATAGTCTGCTTTGCAATGGTCGATATTTTCAGCTACAATCTATACCAAACACACCTTTTGCCAATGTGGATATTTCTACTAATCATTTTCGGGCTGGCCACCGTTGGCCTGGGGCTATTTTTCGCCCTCATCATATTCAGAGCAAGACGACGGGTGATTCCGCCAGAGGACTAAGGAGGACTGACATTGACTGGAGAGACACCAAAAAGGGTTGATATGGAAAAGATTGTCTCGCTATGCCGCCGGCGCGGCTTCATCTTTCCCAGCAGTGAAATCTACGGGGGGCTGTCCAGCTGCTGGGACTACGGACCGCTGGGGGTGGAGCTGAAGCGGAATATAAAAGAGGCCTGGTGGCAAGCCGAAGTCCAGCAGCGTGACGACGTAGTAGGGCTCGACACCAGCATCCTGATGCATCCCCGGGTCTGGGAGGCCAGTGGACACATCAAGGGCTTCGCCGACCCCCTGGTAGAGTGTAAGCGCTGCCACCTGAGATGGCGGGCCGATGATTTGAACAGTGACAAATGTCCCACCTGCGGTGGCGAACTAACCGAACCCCGCCAGTTCAACCTGATGTTCAAGACCTTCATGGGGCCGGTTGAGGAAAAAGCCAGCACCATCTACCTGCGACCGGAAACAGCCCAGGGTATGTTTGTCAACTTCCAGAATGTAACCAACACCACCCGAAAAAAACTGCCCTTCGGCATTGCCCAGATAGGTAAATCCTTCCGCAACGAGATTACTACCGGCAACTTCGTCTTTCGCAGTCGTGAATTTGAGCAAATGGAAATCGAGTTCTTTGTTAAACCAGGCACTGATGAAGAGTGGTTTAACTACTGGACTGAAGAACGCCTCAACTGGTATGTGAAGTTGGGCATTAAAAAGGAAAACCTTAAACTGCGGCCGCATACCAGGGACGAGCTGGCACACTACGCCCGGGCCTGCTATGACATTGACTACCTGTTCCCGATGGGCTGGGCAGAACTGGAAGGCATCGCCAACCGCGGTGACTTTGACCTGGTCCAGCATGCCAGTCTCAGTGGTAAAACCATCGATTACTTCGATGACGAGACCAAAGAGCGCTTTGTGCCCTACATAATTGAGCCATCAGCCGGGGTCGACCGCTCCCTGCTCGCTTTCCTCTGCGATGCCTACGACGAAGAGCCGGACAAAGAGGAAATAAGAGTGGTGCTTCGCTTTCATCCCGGTATCGCTCCAATTAAGGTGGCGGTACTGCCCTTGAGCCGAAAGGAACAACCGGTAGCACTCGCCAGGGAGATATATGCCGACCTGCGCCAGCAGTGGTCGGTAACCTATGATATTGCCCAGTCAATCGGCCGGCGCTACCGGCGTCAGGATGAGATTGGGACTCCCTTCTGCGTTACCGTTGACTTCCAGTCTCTTGAGGATAACCAGGTCACCATAAGAGAGCGCGATACCATGAACCAGATACGGGTGCCGATAAGTGAGCTGAAGACAACCCTGCAAGCCAAGCTAAAAGGTGAAGAGCTGTTCGTGCTGCCGCCCGGCGGTAAGATATGGAAAGAAGAGAGGTGAGGAGCCTATCCGGGAACAGAAGTCCGACTCTACCCACCACTTATGGTAAGCCAGAGCCAGGCAATAGAAATACCTAACACGGCCCCGGCAATGACCTGAAACGGCGTATGTCCAATAAACTCCCGCAGGTCACGCTCCACCTCATCTCGAGGACGCTTTTCCAGAAGCTCTTTTACGATACGATTAAGAATAGCTGATTGCCGTCCCACCGCCCGCCGCACACCAGCGGCATCATACATAACCACCATCGCCAGAATAGCAACAACGGCAAAGACCACCGAGCCAAAGCCCTGCGTCATACCGACCACCGTGGCCAGCGAACAGACCAGTGCCGTATGTGAACTGGGCATGCCGCCGCTCCCGACCAAAAACTGCAACTCCAGGCGTTTTTCACGAGCGAGAACGACAAGCACCTTTAGCACCTGTGATATAACCCAGACCCCGGCAGGTATCACCAGTGCCTTATTCATTATAATCTCATACAATAAACACCCCCGGCGCCCGTTTCCATACCATTAATCCCTGGTATCACTATCTTTCCTGGAGTGGCCCGAAGTTCAAGCTCGATTGCCGCATCCGCCACTCCTTGATATAGCGAGCGACATCGTCATCACTAAGGTCGTGCCAGGAACGATAGAAGTCAGATACATAAAATCTGGGCAAAAAGCTGGTGATGCAGGTTATCACCCTGTCCACAATCCTCTCCAACCGCTTTACCGCCGCCGCTGGCGCCACCGGTACCGCTACAACTATCTCCTTCGGATGGCGGTGACGTACCGACTCCACTGCTGCCATCATGGTAAAACCCGAAGCCAGCCCATCGTCTATGATTATCGCCGTCTTGCCAGTCACTCTAACAATCGGTCGGTCCCACTTGTAGAGCAGGCTGCGCTGCTTAATCTCAGATCTCACCTTGCCAATCTCATCTTCCAGCTGCTGCCGGTTAAAGCCAATTCTTTTTACTGCCTCCTCATTGAGGATAACTGTCCCATCGTCAGCGGCGGCTCCCAGGCTGCCCTCAGGATTAAGCAGCAGGGGAATCTTACGGCAAATGACCAGCTCAAGGTCAGCCTTAATAGCACCGGCCACCTCCGCCGCCACCGGTACCCCCCCGTTAGGAATGGCAACCACGACTACCGGCTTCCCATTATATTCACTCAGCTTGTCAGCTAACTGCCTGCCGGCATCACGCCGGCTTTCAAAGGCAGGCTGCGGCGTTACGAAATGCGTTGCCGTCCTCCTCTTATTTAATCAGCTTAAATGCGTTCACATCTACCAGCCCCAGGTCAGTGAGCCTGAGCTCGGGGATTACGGGCAGAGCCAGGAAGGACAGGGCCGCAAAGGGTGAAGGCAGGGTAGCACCCAAATCCCTGGCCACTCGTTCAAGCTCAGCCAGCCCGGCCACCACTACCTCTAAAGGTTCATCGGATAACAGTCCGGCAATGGGCAGTGCCAGGCTGGCCAGCACCTCACCCCCCGCAGTAGCCACCAGGCCACCGTTCAGCCTTGCAAGCTCTTTAACGGCGGCAAATATGTCTGCGTCACCGGTCCCGACAGCCACGATATTATGAGAATCGTGAGCAATAGACGAAGCTAAAGCCCCCCTCTTCAAGCCAAAACCTGTTACCAGCCCCAGGCCGATATTGCCGGTAGCCCGGTGCCTCTCCACCACTACCAGTTTCAGGATATCCCGCTCAGGCTCGGGGAGAACAACCCCACCCGAAACCCTGACCTTCTCCATTCTCTTCCGGGTAATTATCTGACCGGGGACAACCTCGATAACCGGCTCAGTCTCCCCCGAAGGGAAGAGTCTTAATGCCTCTATGCCAAAAGGTCTAATATTTACGGTCCCGGTCGGCCCCTTGCCCCCGACCCCGGATAAAGGAAATAGTGGTTTTCTGTCTCTGGCTACCAGCCGCCCCCGGTAGAAGACCATCTCTACCTCGAGCCGGGACAAATCACTGAGGACAATCAGATTGGCCATATAGCCAGGGGCAACGGCGCCGAGCCTAT
Source organism: Chloroflexota bacterium (assembly GCA_030611745.1). Classification (GTDB taxonomy): domain Bacteria; phylum Chloroflexota; class Dehalococcoidia; order Dehalococcoidales; family JAUWPF01; genus JAUWPF01. Next base: position 9,111 of record JAUWPF010000035.1, read on the forward strand.
CAAGGCGGAAATATTCAGCGGTATTGATAGTCGCCATTTGAATCGCCCGCACCGGGTCAAGCCCCCGGCTAATCGCCCCGCGCACCACGGCATCAATATCACCGTCCTCCAGCAGGTCAAGAGGGCTGCGGTCATCAACGACGAAGAAACACCGCTTATAGGTCTTATCGGTCACCAGGGGCAGGAGGGCCTCAAGGTTCTTCTCCGAAGAACCCTCCCTCACCATAACATACATTCCCCGCTTTAATTTCTCTTCAGCCTCACTCAGGGAAACGGACTCATGGTCAGAATGGATACCAGCCGCAATATAGGCATTCAGGTCTTTGCCGGTAACCCCGGGGGCATGACCATCGACAATTTTCCCGCGGGCAGAGCTAATTTTGCTCAGCACCATCTCATCACCACCAAGCACACCGGGAAAATTCATTACCTCCCCCAGCCCAATGCACCCTTTCAGCCGGAGCAGGCGACGAAGATCCGAAGCGCCAATGCTGGCTCCCCAGGTAGCAAGGT
>JAUWPF010000069.1 GCA_030611745.1 Chloroflexota bacterium
CATGTATAAGGCATTTGTTGATTCAGCCAGGGGCAACGGGCGGGTATATGAACTGGGCATGATGCTCAAGCTCTACCTGAAGACCAACCCCTTCGCCGCCCTCAAGATGGCACCGGTAGGACTGAAGTTACTCCTGCATAAGCGCATGCCAATCAGACCAAGCCGGATAAAGGCGAGGGGTGAACTCAAAGCCATCTTTGACAAAGCCAGGACGCTGAGAGGTGCGCCGTGAAATACTACTCATATTTTCCCGGCTGTTCAGCAGAGGCTACCGCCGCCCCCCTGGGACTCTCTATTCTACCCGTGGCACGGGAACTGGAGATGGAGTTGATTGAGCTTGATGACTGGAGCTGCTGCGGTTCCTCCCCCTTCAGCTCGGTGGATAAACTGGACGCAGCCTGCATGGCAGCCAGAAACCTGGCACTCGCCGAAAAGACAGGGCTCGACCTGGTAACCCCCTGCTCTAATTGTTATGTCACCTTGCATGAAGCCAACACCCATCTCAAAGAGCTCCCCCGCCTCAGGGAACAGGTAAACGAGGCACTGGCTGCCGCCGGTTCAGGCTACCGGGGGGAAGTCCGGGTCCGACACTTAACCGAGGTCCTCTATAATGATATTGGCCCCGATACCATCAGGAGCAAAGTTAAGAGGAGCCTCGAAGGGCTCAAGGTAGCACCCTACTACGGCTGCCAGCTGGTCCGTCCCGAGACCGGCTTTGATGACCCTGAATCACCCCGCTCACTGGATGAGCTGGTAGTAAGCCTGGGGGCTGAAGCCGTCTCCTGGCAGTTGAAGGCCCAATGCTGCGGCAGCTCCCTGATTATGACCGAGACCGAGATGGCCTTAGGACTGATTAACAAGCTGCTTAAAAATGCTTATGAAAATGGGGCACAATGCATCGTTACCCCCTGCCCCCTGTGCCAGATTAACCTTGACGCCTATCAAGGCCGGGTCAATAGCAAATTCAAAACCGATTACCAGCTTCCTGTTTTATTCTGCAGCCAGTTGATAGGAGTCGCCCTGGGTATTAAGGCTGACAGGCTGGCGCTGGATAGAAATATCGTCTCACCGATGAAACTGCTGGCACCATATCTGACCTGACGGACTCTCAAATAACAGCCGGGCAATCCGCGCCCGGAGCATATCATATTTTAAGGAGGGCACCCATCAAGTGAAGTTTCTTAAAGGACTGGCTCTCACCGTCTTAAGCCTCCTCCTTTTCCTCTCCCTTTCCGTCTTCGGTCTTGTCCTTACCCTGAACTACACCATCCTCAATCCGGACTTCGTTACCTCCGAAGTGGATAGGCTTGACGCGTGCGCGCTGGCAAAAGAAGCACTCAGCCAGCAAATCCCCGGTGACGAACCGTATATAACCGAGGCCCTGGACAACACCTTCGCCGAACTTGAACCGTGGCTAAAAGAGCAGGTAAACAGCAACATCAATTCCAGCTATGACTACCTCCTGGGGAAGAGCGAGGACCTCACCCTCAGCCTCCCGATGCAACCGGTAGCGGATGCTCTCAAGAGCAATATAAGGGAAGCCATCCTGAACACACCGCCCCCGGAACTTGCGGGTATGCCTCCCGCCGCAGTAGAAATGTACCTTGAGGAGGTCTCCCGGCAGATTGATGAAATGTTACCCCCGAGCTTCGAGTTTGACCTGTCCTCCATGAGCCCGGAGGTGCGAGCGCAGCTCGAGCAAGCAAGAGAAATCACCGGCTATGTCCAGCTCGGCTACAAAGCTCTCATCGGCCTTATCCTGCTGCTGGTCGGGCTCATCATCCTCATAAACCGCGAGGTGAGAAGCTCCACTCGCAGCCTGGGCACAACCTTCCTTATCAGCGGAGCTTCCGGTTACGCTGGCGCCATCATTGCCCCAAACCTTGTCCAGCCCCAGCTAGCTCAGCTCGGCCTACCCGCCCAGATACAAGGGTGGCTGCCCCAGCTCATCAGTGATTTTGTCACCCCGCTGCAAATGCTCGGCATCGGCCTCGTGGCTGGCGGGGTAGTCCTGATTATAGTCTCCTTTGTCTACAAGTCCCGCCAACCGTCATTCTAGACCGGTCACATAAAGAGAAACGAGCCGCCTGGGGAAAGCCTCCAGGCGGACTAGCTACTTTTCTCTAAATCACCGGCAGTGTTTTTACGCACGATGAGACTGAGCCCATCCTGGCCGACCACGGTAATCTCATCACCGGTATCCAGGACTCCGCCCTCTGAGGTCGCCTTCCATAGCTCACCCTTAATCTTAACCATACCCTCCGGGGACAGCGGTCTTGCCACCTTACCCCGGCTGCCAACCATAGCCGGCAGACCCATCACGGGGCGTTGCCTTAAGGCTTTACTACCCACCCGGTAGGAGAAAATATCGTATGCCCCCAGAGCCACCATTATAGCGACGAGGCCGGCCAGGGGGATGTGGACATCTATCTGAGGCAGGCCCCAGAGCACAATCGCCACCAGGGCCACCTCCTCAAGCAAGCTACTCACAATCGCCAGGATAAGTCTAATGGTCATATCATTACCATCATCCATTATAGCAGGATGGCAACACCTGTTAACAACACCAGCGGTCCCGGTTGCAGATACTCAAATATGAATGCTATAATTTGGCGAAACTAGAGAGGCAGGATAATGAAGCTAAGCCGCCAGGAGGTACTGCATATTGCCCTCCTCACCCATCTGGGCCTGAGTGAGGATGAGGTAGACAGGCTCAGTGAGCAGCTATCCAACATCCTGGAGAACTTCGAGATACTGCAGCAGCTAGATACCAGTAACATCCCCCCCACCACCCAGGCCATCGCCCTCCAGAACGTAGTCAGGGATGACGAAGTAGCCCCCTCCCTCCCCCAGCAGCAGGTCCTGAGCAACGCCCCGAGACGCGACGGGGAATACTTCAGGGTAAAAGCGGTGCTGGAATGATAGTAAACCACCCGACAATTCATGAAGCCCACCGGCTTCTTTTGAAGCGGGAACTTTCGTCAACTGAATTAACCAGGGCCATCCTCGAGCGGATAAACCAGGTCGAACCGAAGGTCCACGCCCTGGTCACCATTACTGACGAACTGGCACTGAAGCAAGCCCGGGAGGCTGACCGGCTGCTCGCCAGCGGGGAAACCAGCCCCCTTACCGGCATCCCCGTAGCAGTCAAAGACAATATTTGCACCAGGGGAACACGTACCACCTGCTCATCGCGGATGCTGGAGAACTTTGTGCCCCCTTATGATGCCACGGTAGCCGAAAAATTAAATGATGCGGGTGCGGTAATCATCGGCAAAGCCAATATGGATGAATTCGCCATGGGCTCCTCCACCGAGCACTCTGCCTTCTTTCCCACCCGTAACCCGTGGGACCTAAGCCGTGTCCCCGGCGGGAGCAGCGGGGGTCCGGCGACAGCGGTAGCCAGCGGTGAGGCTCTTTATGCCCTGGGCTCAGACACCGGGGGGAGTATCCGTCAGCCGGCGGGCTTTTGCAGCGTTGTCGGGCTAAAGCCAACCTACGGCAGGGTAAGCCGATACGGTCTGGTAGCCTTTGCCAGTTCCCTCGACCAGATTGGACCCCTGACGCAGGACGTCACCGATTGCGCCCTGGTGCTGAATGCCATCGCCGGCTACGATTCCAGGGATTCCACCTCAGTCCCCTACCCTGTGCCCGATTACACTCAATCCCTTAAAGCTGACCTCAGCGGGCTCAGGGTTGGTGTTCCCGGGGATTACTTCGTTAAAGGAATGCAAACCGAGGTAGAGGCGGCAATACAAGCCGCGATCAACAAGCTCGAAGAGCTGGGGGCAGAAGTAGACCGGGAGGTATCATTACCCCACACCCCCTACGCCCTGGCGGCATACTATATTATCGCCCCTTCCGAGGCTTCAGCCAACCTGGCCCGCTACGACGGGGTAAAATACGGCTTTTCCTCCCAGGACGCGGGAAGTATGTTCGAGGCAATGGAGAAGACCCGCCAATTTGGCTTCGGTGACGAGGTAAAGCGGCGCATTATGCTTGGCACTTACGCCCTATCCGCCGGTTACTATGATGCCTACTACCTCAAGGCACAGAAGGTCCGCACCCTGATACGGCAGGAGTTTGATAGGGCCTTCGAGAGGTTTGATGCCCTGATAACCCCGACCTCTCCCACTGTCCCCTTCAAAATCGGGGAGAAGATAGACGACCCCTTACAAATGTATTTATCCGATGTCTGCACCCTGCCCGTAAACATCGCCGGCCTGCCGGCTATTTCCATCCCCGCCGGCTTTGCCGGGGGACTGCCGATAGGAATGCAGATTATCAGCAAGCCATTCGCCGAGGAGACCATCCTCAAAATCGCCTACGCCTACGAGCAGGCGACGGAGTGGCACAAACGACGGGCGGAGATATAAAAAGAGGAAATAAATCATGTCAAAGCCTGAATTCGGCAAGGGAAGTCCGTGGGAGGGGCGTTTTAAGGCTCTCGCTATAGTTTTTATCGTACTTGGCGTGCTAACTATGTCAGTTTCGCTCCTCGCGGCAGTGGAACACCAAGTAGGGATTCTCGGAGCTGGTGCTGGGATAAGCTCAATTGGACTTGGCTGTTTGGCAATATGGCTGTCAATAAAGTCCGATGACAAAATGACATCCATAGCCAATCTAGAATTTGATGAAAAGGGAGCTATGATGCAAGAATATGAGACATATTTCACTCATAATTTTGATGAAGCTAAATTTGAGCAATTCAAGTGGGATTTAGAAGCTATTGCTCACGTAGCAAAATGGTCAGATGAGGACAAGCAAGAAAGATTAAGTCGCTCTCTGGATGCAATCGCTGCGTCTGTCACTGGAAAGGCTACCGAGGATAGTATCCGAAGAATTCGCTTTCTAAGTTCGAAGATAAAGGAAGGTATGTAGGAGAGTTTAAGAGGAGTGAAGCCCCCTCCATTACCAAAGGGTTAAAGAGGTGACAAAATGAACTGGTTTAAGAGACACAAGGGATGGACTACTATGTTTATCCTCACAGCAATATCTTTCTTATGGGACATAATTACAGGAGCTTCCTCCGCTCTGGTTATGGGTAATATATGGGCACTCTACCTCATTGCGTGGGCTATCTGGGGCAGAAAGAAGGGCTGGTAAAATAGATAAGTACTACTCCTACAAGAAACAGGGGAGACAAAGAGGATTGGGCATTATCGGCAGGATATCAAAATTGCTTACTACTTAATTGAGTTTAGATTTCATGGGTATGCTAAAAAGTAT
>JAUWPF010000080.1 GCA_030611745.1 Chloroflexota bacterium
TCAAGGCTTTTTGTCAAAAAGCTATGGGAATACCGGCCCGTGTCGAAGTGATAGCTGACATACCCACCTTAGCTAGAGACCACAGGTATCACAGCCAGGAGCACCGCAACTGGCACAGGAGTTCCCACCTATAGAAGAGGTCAACCCGCTCTCATCCTGAGAGAGGGCACAAAAGGTGGAGGGTACCCGTCCGGCATCACTATGACAGGCAGGACAGGGGGCAGCTTCGCTCGCCTGCCTCAAGGGGCGCAGGAGCTCAAACCTCAAACCACAATCAGGACAAATATACTCGTAGAGCGGCATCGCTTTTCCCCTTATCATTAGTTTAGCCCCCTTTTGAAGTCGGGTCAAGGTCAAATTGACAGTTCTACCCGCGGTTGAGTAAACTGGGTTCACACCCCGAAGGAGAAATATGACCGATATTAAAGCTATCGCGCACCAACTGGCCGATACCGTTAAGCAGTACCGCGCCGACTACATAGAGGCCCGCCTCGAAGAGAGCCAAACCAGCCACATCACCTACCGGGGAAAGGAGCTGGAGTCTACCGGCAAGTCAACCAGCCGCGGGGGGAACGTAAGAGCCCTGGTAAAGGGCGGCTGGGGTTTCGTCAGCTTCAACAACTTTGAAGACCTACCAGCCAAAGTGGAACTGGCAGTAAGGCAGGCAAAACTCGCCGCCAGCAGCGAGAGCCAGCTTGCCCCGGTGGAGGCAGTGGTTGACACCGTATCAAGCAACCTGGCCCGTAACCCGGTGACGGTGCCCCTGGCAGAAAAGAAACGGCTGCTGGATGAATACAACGATATTATCTGGCGCACCCCCAGGCTCCAGACTTCAATCATCGGCTATGGCGATAGCCACAAGAAAGTCATCTTTGTAAATTCGCCGGGTAGCTACATCGAACAGGAAAGGGCAGATATTACCCTGCGTCTGAGTGCTATTGCCGCTGAGGACGGTGACATCCAGCAGGTGGGATTGAGCCTGGGCAGCCGGGGTAATTTCAACTCAATCCAGGGACTACACCGGCAGGTAGAGCAGATGTCAAAACGGGCGGTGGAGCTCCTGTCAGCACCGAAGATAAAGGGCAAGGAATATACGGTGGTACTGGACCCGGTCCTGGCGGGAGTCTTCGTCCATGAAGCCTTCGGGCACCTGTCCGAGGCCGACTTTGTCTATGAAAACGAGCGCCTGCGGGAAATCATGGTGCTGGGCAAGGAGTTCGGTAGTAAAGACCTCAATATCGTCGATACGGCAACCACCCCCGACCTGCGCGGCAGCTACAAGTATGACGACGAAGGCACCCCCGCCACCAAGGCATACCTTATCCAGGAGGGCAGGCTGGTAGGCAGGCTTCACTCCCGGGAGACAGCGGCCAGGATGGGAGAAAAGCCCACCGGCAACGCCCGGGCCCTGAATTACAGCTATCCTCCTATTGTCCGCATGACCAACACCTACATCGAACCCGGGACACTGTCGTTCGATGACATCATCGGTGACATCAAGGAAGGGGTCTACGCCAGGAACTGGTATGGCGGCATGACCAGTATGGAGATGTTCACCTTCTCCGCCGGTGAAGCCTGGATGATTCGCAATGGTAAGCTGGCCGAGATGGTACGTCCGGTCGTGCTCACTGGAAACGTATTCACCACTTTGAAGAATATAGACGCCATCGGCAACGACCTGGAGATGAACCAGGGCGGCGGCTGCGGCAAGGGAGGACAATCACCCCTGCCGGTATCCAACGGCAGCCCCCATATTAGAATTCGCAACTGCCTTGTCGGAGGAAGCTAGATGGAAAGAGTCCTGGCCCAAGCCAGAAGGGTAGCCGAGGAAGCTGATGTGTTCATGGTCTCCTCAGAAGAGACCCCGGTTCAATTTGAAGCCAACCGCTTAAAACAGCTTCAGACGAAGCAGAAAACGGTCCTGGCGCTCCGCATTATCAAGGAGGGAAGGATTGGCTACGCCGCAACTACCGACCCGGAAGACAGCCAGGGCCTGGTCAGCAACGCCGTGGAAACAGCCCGGTTTGGCATGCCCTCCCGCTTCGAGCTGCCTTCACCAGCCACCTATCCCCGGGTCGAGGTCTTCGACCCCGCCGTTGAGCAAGTCCCCATCGAGAAAATGATTGAGCTTGGTGAGGAATTAATAGACATGGTGAGGAGGCACACCCCGGATATCGTCTGCGAGGGAGGAGTAAGCAAGGCGGTGGCTTCGGTGCGCATTATCAACTCCCGGGGGGGAGAGGTAAACTACCGCAAAAGCGTCTTCGGGATAGGGGTCGAGGGTAACCTGACCCGGGGCACCGATATGCTGTTTGTCGGTGAGGGCCAGAGTTCCTGCCACCCCCTCCTGGAACCCAAGGTAATAGCCGGGGTGGTGCTCAAGCAGCTCGAGCTGGCCAGGACCCGGGCAAGCGCCAAAACGGGAACACTGCCGGTGGTATTTACCCCCGACGGGGTAGCCAGCGCCCTGGTCCCACCCTTAATGGCTGCCTTCAGCGGCAAGACGGTGCTAGAAGGGGCTTCACCGATAGGGAACAGGCTTGGTGAAGTGGTCTTCGACCCCGGGCTATCGCTGTGGGATGACCCGACCCTGGCCTACCGCCCTGAGAGCCGTCCCGGTGACGACGAGGGTGTACCCAGCCAGCGTACCCTCCTCATTGAGAAGGGCATCGTTGCCGGCTTCCTCTACGACCTGCAGACAGCGGCAATGGCTCACACGCTGAGTACCGGCAACGGCAACAGGAACCGCGGGGGACTGCCCGCCCCCTCGCCCACTGCCTTCGTCATCGCCCCGGGCAGCACCAGCTTCGACCAGATGATAAGTGACATGAAAGAAGGACTGGTTATTGAGTACCTCATGGGAGCGGAGCAGGGCAACATCCTGGGTGGTAATTTCAGCGGTAACGTCCTTTTAGGTTATAAAGTGGAAAGTGGTAAAATAGTAGGCAGGGTTAAGGATACCATGGTCTCGGGTAACATCTATCAGGTACTAAAAGAGATTACTGCTATTGGCGCTGACGCCAGGTGGGTCGGTAGCTCGGTCAACACCCCGCACCTCTACTGCCCGCGCTTGTCGGTAGCTACCAAGACATAAGGGAAGTCCGAGAGGGGGTCACTTAAAAGAGGGATTGTGAAATGAAGGGACTAGTCAGGTTTTATGCCCGACCAAGGCTTAAATCACCGAACATGGTGGCTTCATGGCCCGGGGTCAGTGACGTATCAATCATCGTAGCCAACTACCTGAAAAGAAAGCTGGGGTTTAAAGAGCTGGCTGAGATTGAAGCCTCCTATTTCTTCGACCCCATCGGGATAATAGTCAGGGACAATGTGGTCGAGGCACCGCAGTTCCCCGAGAGCAAGTTCTACTATTGGAAAAACAAGGGTGGGGACAGTGACATCATCCTGTTTATCGGCGACGACCAGCCCGCCACCAATAGCTACGAGCTGGCCAACTGTATCCTCGACGTGGGAGAGAAATTTCAGGTCAAGCGAGTATATACCTGTGCCGCCGCTCTCAGCCGCATCCATCATACCGAGCAGCCCCGGGTCTGGGGGGTAGCCACCAGCCCGCAGGGGGCTCAGGAACTGAAGCAGTACGACCTGACGAAGAGGGGTAATCTGCAAATCGCCGGCCTCAACGGGCTGCTGCTGGGTGTAGCCAAAGAGAGGGATATTGATGGCGTCTGCCTGTTGGGTGAGGTGCCGGCCTATGCCGCCAAAATCGAGAACCCGATGGCGGCCCTGGTGGTGCTTGAGACCCTGGCAAAAATACTGCAAGTTAAAATTGACACGACCGAACTGGCACGGCAAGCCATCGAGGCAAGGGAGAGAATGAAACAGGTGGCGGCTGAGGCGATGGGGGAATTTATCGACTCCTTCACCACTCCCATCTGGGAGCACGACGAGGAGGAAGAGGAAGAGTAAGACCACGGAGCATTCCATGTTACTACCTATTGAAAAGACTATTGCCACCCTGTCTGACGGGAGAAAACCACTACTCAATTCGAAGCTGGCTGACCTGTCAAACCTGACCCCCGCCGAACTGGAGCTTTTCCGAAAAACCTGGGCACGGGTTGAGGTGGGGAGAAAGCGACAAATCATATACCGGCTGGTCGAGCTGGCTGAAGGCAACCTTGAGCTAAATTTCGACAGCATCTTCATCACCTGCCTCAAAGACGAAGATGCCGAGGTAAAGAGCAAAGCCATTGAAGGCCTGTGGGAAAATGAAGAGGCATCCCTGATTAACCCGCTGACCAGTCTCCTCACCGGCGATAGCTCGGAG
>JAUWPF010000028.1 GCA_030611745.1 Chloroflexota bacterium
ACAAACTCACTCACTCCGGGTGACTCAATCTTGAGCACTTCGGCTCCCAAATCCCCCAAGAGCATAGTGCAAAATGTAGCTGGTATCACCCGTGACAAATCTAAAACCTTGACTCCTTCTAATGCTAACATATCTTCCTCCAGAATTAATGATGCTAATTTAAGGCATCTTACCTTATTAATTTAATCGCAGTCAAGGAATAGTCTATTCTAATCGAATAATGAGCCTGAGTAAAAGGGCTTCAGGCAACTCGCTTAGCAAATCTTGAGATTTGTTGAAAGAGATTGGAACGAGCTTTCACCATCCTTTCTGCAAATTGATTATCGCTCATTTGATTGGCGATTGTCTCGAGTTCTTCAAAGGTTACGCCGGGGCGCAGGTAACTCTGAGCCTGGGGCAATGATTTCAGCTTTTCATATGGCGTCATCACCTCCTCGTAGGGATAAGTCTTCTTCACCTTGCCTTTGGGGTCGATCACCGTCACCGGAAAGAAACAAGGCCTGTGGAAATTGATATACGGATTGAAGAAGTCTCTATCGAACTCATTAATCAGTTCAGCGCACCTCTGGGGGATATAAGCATACCCCAACTGCTTGCGCACCACGGAGCCATTCTTAGACTCCCCCAAGCCATTATCGTTGGTGTGTCTGGGCCTGGATTTAGTGAAACGAATCAGCATCTTATTCAGCAACCGGGCAACGGTGCGATTCACAAACTCAGAGCCATTATCGGAATGAAAACCCCTGGTAATGAAAGGGAATTGCAGCAACATGGTTTCCAGTACCGGCACCAGGTAAGCTTCTGATATCCTTTCCACAGAGGCTACGGTTTCCCACTGTGTAACCTCATCCACGGCATTGATATGGTATACCCCTTTCTGACCGTTGAGGTCTCCCTGGTGAACTGTATCTATCCGGATATGACCAGGCTGCCCCTTCGGGTCCGGTCTGGCCCGCTCTCCAATTCTGGATACAACGGGTTTCGTTTTGGTATATCGTCTGGTTATGCCTCGATAGGTGTTACTCCTTCGCAGGTTGTATAGATGTGCAATGGATATCCGGGAGATGTTACCGAACTCAGCATATCCATAAACCTCATATTCCCGCTTCATAACCCTCCTGGTGGCTGGCCCGCTTAACCACCCGTGCAATTCATCTGTCCTGGCCAATAACCCAACTTCTGATGGGGTATACTTGGTGGGAAAGCGGTGTCTTCTGTATTGCCTTTTCTTCAATCGCCCTGTCTGCTGGTACTCCCTTATGAGCCTTGATACCTGTGACCTGGAATACCCTGTAACCTTCCCTACATACCGCCGTATCACTCCTTTCTCCCCTCTCTTGAGACGATGATACCTGAACCTTATTAGCACCTCCTCTACCCAGCAGTATTTCTCTTGGGCCGTTAGACCCCTGAACACTACTACCTCACTCCCCTCCAGAAATCCTCTCACTCGCTCTACTGTCTGTAATTGTCCGTCGTTCATGATTAGCAGCATGTCCCAATCATAAACGAGTTGCCTGAATATCTCAGGCTCATCTTGTGTTAGAAATCGATACCCCCTCCAGGCTCATCTTGTATTGGAAGAGACTAATTTTTGCAATGATTGGAGAAAGGTGGTATAATATTTGTTCAGGAAAGTCGAAATTTAGGTAGTCTGAACCTTTAAGCTGGTCCGGTGAGGCTGGCAAGGGGAAGCAGGTAAGTGCAAGCAGCTTAGACCTCTTACCAGCCGCGGTGAGAGGTTTTTCTTTGTCAGTTAAAATCATAATGACCCCGGAGGACATCAGGCGAACCCTGGCCCGCATCGCCCACGAAATTATAGAACGGAACAAAACTACCCGGCATATAATCCTCATTGGGATACACACCCGGGGTGTGCCCCTGGCAAAGCGGCTGGCCGCCAACATCGAGGAATTCGAACATGTAAGGGTGCCGGTTGGTGCCCTGGACATCAGTTCCCATCGAGACGACCTCTCTTCACTAAAGCTGCAGTCCATTATCCACCAGACCGACATCCCGGCAGATATTAATGACAGGTCAATAGTGCTGGTGGACGATGTCCTCTTCACCGGGCGCAGCACCCGGGCCGCCATGGATGCCCTTATCGACCTGGGACGGCCCCGGTCAGTCCAACTGGCAGTGCTTGTTGACCGTGGCCATCGCGAACTACCGATACGGGCTGACTACATCGGCAAAAATATCCCGAGCTCAAGGCATGAGGAGATACAGGTTAGACTGGCAGAAACCGATGGTATAGATGAGGTAGCCATCGTCACCCCGGCCGCTGAGAGGTCTCTCGAAGGTGAATTAGGAAAGGTGGGCTAACTCAGAAGGAGCTATCATGACACTGACAAAGAGAAGCCTCGTGACCATAGATGATTTATCCAACGGAGAGATAGAGGCCCTATTTTCCCTGGCCGATGAGATGTCAGACTCGATGGATGAGCAATTCGGTGTCTGCCGGGGCAAAGTCATGGCAAGCCTCTTCTTCGAACCCAGCACCCGGACGCGCCTGTCATTCGAGACAGCAATGCACCGGCTCGGAGGCAGTGTTATCAGTGTCGCTGATGCCAGGGCAACTTCCCTGGCCAAGGGAGAAAGTATTGCCGACATGGCAAGGGTGGTGGGAAGTTACGCCGACGTAATTGTCATCCGCCATCCCTGGGAGGGAGCTGCCAGGGTAGTAGCTGACTACGCTGGTATCCCGGTGATAAACGCCGGTGACGGAGGCCATGAACACCCCACCCAGACCCTGTGTGACCTTTACACCATCAAGAAGGAGAGGCAGACCATCAAAGGGCTGAAGATTGCTCTCTGGGGAGACCTGAAGCACGGGCGCACCATCCACTCCCTGGCATATGCCCTCGCCAAGTTCGGCGCCACTATCCACTTCCGTTCTGGCCCGGGACTCGAGTTGCCGGACTATGTTAAAAAAAAGCTAACTACAGAATACACCGGCAGGCTGGAAAGGTATGACGCCGTAACTGGCACCGGCAAAGGAAGGCTTTTCCCTCTTGACGCAATATATATAACACCGAGTGAGCCGCACCAGCTCGCAAATATACCCGCTGTCAGTATGCAAATCGAGTTAAAAACGGGTATCGATGCCCTTTACGTTACCCGGCTTCAGCGGGAAAGACTTTCCCCCACTGACAAAGAACAGGAGCTTAAGGAAAACTACCCGGTGGTGGATAAGAAACTCCTCAAGGAGAAGGAGTTTGAGAGAACACTGGTTATGCATCCCCTGCCCCGGGTTGATGAGCTGGCCTATGAAGTTGACGCTGACCCGAGGAGTATGTATTTCAAGCAGGCGGTCCGGGGGGTACCCATAAGAATGGCGCTCATCGCTTCCCTGCTGGGAACCAGGGAAGTCTCCGTCCCGGAGGAAGACAATCCTTTTGTCCGCAAAGTAGACTACCCCGTGTACCGGCGGGGTTTCGGGGTCAGGTGTACCAATCCGGGGTGCGTGTCAACCCAGGAAAGTGAAGCCAGGTATATTAAGCCCGAATTCAAGATAGTAGACTACCGGCCCCTCACCCTGAGGTGCGCCTACTGTGAACACGAAGTCCACCCCCCATATATCGCCAGCTCAGACTGGCACGAAGGGAAACTGGAGAATAAAAAATACCACGGCGCGGGCAGCCAGTGGGCAAGAAGAATTAAGGCAGAAAACCTGCTCATTTTCGATTCAGAGGCGGAGGCCGAGGCCCACGGCTTTAAGCCCGGTCACTATATCGGACAGCGCCATCAGGACAACGGTAAAAAGGCTGGACAAAGAGAATGAAGCCACTACTCATTCACGGAGGTCACATAATCGACCCCGGCCAGGGAATAGATGAGGCCGCCGGTCTGCTTATAGAAGACGGCAAAATCTCGTGGCTGGGCAAGGGAGAAATAACCCCACCCCCCACCGACTATGACATGCTCGACGCCAGCGGGTTAATAGTCTGCCCCGGATTTGTCGACCTGCACTGCCACTTAAGGCAGCCCGGGTTCGAGGAGAGGGAGACTATCGCCACCGGGACGCGGGCAGCGGCCAGAGGCGGTTTTACCACTATCTGCTGCATGCCCAACACGGAGCCGCCCCTGGACAATGAGGCTATCATAGATTATATAAAATCAACCGCCGCCAGTGAAGGCATCGTCCGTGTTCTGCCCATAGGCTGCATCTCCAGGGGAAGAAAAGGAGAAGAACTGACCGGGATGGCGGAGCTGGCTTCAGCGGGGGCCATTGCCTTCAGCGACGATGGCGAACCGGCCTTGAATTCAGGCCTTATGCGCCAGGCAATGGACTACAGCCGCACCTCTGGATTACCTATTATCGACCACTGCGAGGACACCGCCCTCAGCAAAGGCGGACAGGTAAACGAAGGGGCTATCTCCGCCAGGCTTGGCCTTAAGGGAATACCGAACGCTGCCGAGGAGATTATCGTAGCCCGGGACCTGGCCCTCGCCCAGCTCACCGGCGGCTGGCTGCACGTCGCCCATACCACCACCGAAGGCTCGGTTGACCTGATTCGCCGCGCCAGGGAGAAGGGCATCAAGGTCACCGCCGAGGTTACCCCCCACCACCTCACCCTGACCGAAGAGGCGGTAACCGGCTACAATACCAACGCCAAGGTAAATCCACCCCTGAGGACCAGACAGGACATCAAGGCTTTAATTCAGGGACTGAAGGAAAATGTGATTGATATTATTGCCACCGACCACGCCCCTCACACCGAAGCCGACAAACAGCGCGAGTTTGCCCTGGCCCCCTTCGGCATCAGCGGTTTTGAAACGGCACTGGGCAGCCTGATGAGCCTGGTGCATGACCGGAAGCTAACCCTGGCCACTCTCATCTCCAGGCTTACCTGCGAGCCGGCCAGGATTATCGGCAATAAATACGGGAAGCTGGGCACGCTGGCGATTGGCGCCCCGGCTGATATTACTATCTTTGACCCGGCTCGAGAGTGGGTGGTGGACACCAGAACTTTTGCTTCCAGAGGTAAAAATACCCCGCTTGAGGGCTCGGCGCTTAAAGGCAGGATAATGGCAACCATCTTTCAGGGGAAGCTGGTCTACAGAGACGATTCAGTCAAGCTTGAGGCAAAGAGGGACACAATTTGAAGCAGGTATCAGCTACTGTTATCGATAATTATCCAACCCCGTCAAAGCCACACCGTTCAGGTGATCGAGTTCTCTTAAATCTCCGGCTAATCAGGCTAAGATGCCCAGAGATTGCCCGGGAAGCTCGGCCGGGACAATTCATCATGGTACGCTGTGGTAACGATTGCGTATTACCGCGCCCCTTTAGTATCCATCAGGTAAACGACAACGGTGATATAGCCCTGTTTTTCGCCGTGTGGGAAAATGGTAAAGGCACAAAATGGCTATCCCAACTCAAGGCTGGTGATAAGATTGACCTCTTCGGGCCACTGGGTAATGGCTATACAATCCACCCGGCATCGCACAAGCTGCTGCTAGTAGACGGTGGCGTTGGTATTGCCCCGCTTTACTTCCTGGCGCAAAAAGCCTTAAAGCAAGGGTATTCGGTAACCTTACTCCACGGCGCCTCAACCGCTACCAATCTTTACCCCGACCATCTTTTGCCTGCCGGATTGGAGCCCATCCCCGTCACCGAGGACGGGACCGCCGGTAAAAGGGGAATGGTAACCGACCTCCTGCCAGATTTTGCTCCCCGGGCAGACCAGGTCTTCGCCTGCGGACCGGCGGCAATGTACGATGAGATGCGAAAACAGCGGACCCTGAAATCAAAGCCGGTCCAGGTCTCACTGGAGGTAAGAATGGGGTGCGGGCTCGGTGCCTGCTACGGCTGCAGCATCAGGACCAGAAGCGGCCTCAAACAGGTATGTAAGGACGGACCGGTATTCGCCCTGGACGACCTCCTGGGGGATAAACCGGACTTCATCTGAGGTCGCCTATCAAGAAAAAGCCGGAGAAGGGAGGTATAAGAACATGGTAGTTACCGGGAAAATCAGTCTCCAGACTTATGGGCGCTGCGACATTATCGATATTACCCCCCAGGTGCAGGAGCAGTTAGCCGAGAGCAATATAAACAGGGGAACGGTAACCCTGTTTATCGCCGGCGCAACGGCGGGAATATCGACGATTGAATTTGAGTCCGGCCTGCTCTCCGACTTTAAGAATATGTGGGAGAGAAACGTCCCGCAGAATATCGACTATGCCCACGACAGCCGCTGGGGTGACGGCAACGGTTACTCGCATGTCCGCGCTTCCCTCCTGGGGGCATCGCTGGTAATCCCGTTCAACGACCGGAGACTGACCCTGGGAACATGGCAGCAGATTGTGGTGGTAGACTTTGACAACAGACCGAGGTCAAGGCAAATTATAGTGCAAATTATGGGCGAGTAGACGCCTTTTGACAACAGCCAGGCTTAATCCTATAATTAGGTGGCTCAGGTATCAAACCGTAACCATCAAAACAGCAGAGAAAGGTGGTATGAGATGGCAAACCAGATAGGTAAAAGGTATTACTGCACCAAGTGTGGCTCAGAGTTCATCGTTACCAGGGGTGGCGACGGCACCATTTACTGCTGCGGTCAACCCATGGAACTGAAGAAATAAGAGAGTTCAACGAGCAGGAGGTTCTAATTAAGTGGCAAACCAACTAGGTAAGAGATATCGCTGTGCCAAGTGCAGCACCGAAGCATTATGCACCAAGGCGGGTGACGGCGTTATCACCTGTTGCGACCAAGAAATGGAACTCCAGGAACCCCGACCGATTCCATCCTCAGACTAAGGGGGCTATTTCCCCTGAACAAGGGAGAAGAATTCAGCCCTGGTTGCTGGCCGGCTGCGGAAGGCACCCCTGAGAGCAGAGGTAATAATAGCGCTTCCCGGTTTCTTGATACCACGCATAATCATACACAGGTGCTCAGCCTGAATGACCACTCCCACTCCGTCAGGCTTAATCCCATCGAAGATAGCGTCGGCAATCTCCGTAGTCATTCTCTCCTGAATCTGAGGACGCTTGGCAACGATTTCCACCACCCGGGCTATTTTGCTGATACCGATAACCCGCCCGTTAACATTGGGAATATAGCCTATGTGGGCCACTCCGTAAAACGGCAGAAGGTGATGCTCACACATCGAATAGAAGGGAATACCCCGTAAAATCACCATTTCCCGGTGCCCCAGTTCAAAGTCCACCATCAGCTCCTGCCTGGGGTCAACACCAACGCCGCCAAAGATTTCATCATACATCTCGGCTACCCGCTGCGGCGTACCGGCCAGTCCCTCCCTGCCGGGGTCTTCACCAATAGCCTCAATGAGGGATGCTATCGCCGCCTTAACCCGAGCCTTATCAATCACTATCGCCTCCTTCAACTCAAGCCTAAAGCCCTCTCTACAGCCGCCAGGTCAGTGGGAAGTTCAAGAAAGGGCTCCGCCCCCTTGAGAGCGGTATCGGTATCCTTGAGGCCGGTACCGGTTACAATGCAGACTATCCTCTTTCGTGAAAAGTCCGTGCCGCTGCGGGAAAGCTTGAGCAGCCCGGCGAAGGAAGCCGCTGATGCCGGCTCGCCAAAGACACCCCCTCTGGCTGCCATAATCTTCTGCGCCGCCAGAATTTCATCGTCACTGACCATATCGATAATGCCGCCTGACTCATCCCGGGCTCTCTCCGCCTTCTGCCAGCTGGCGGGGTTGCCAATTCGTATCGCCGTGGCGACAGTCTCCGGCTGCTCAATAGCATGGCCACGGACAATAGGAGCCGCACCATCGGCCTGGAAACCCATCATCACGGGCTTAATCCTCGCTTTGCCGGCATCATAATACTCCTTGAAGCCTTTCCAGTAAGCAGTGATATTGCCGGCATTGCCTACCGGGATGAAAAGGTAATCCGGAGCCTCGCCCAGAACGTCGATAACCTCAAAGGCGGCGGTCTTCTGCCCCTCTATCCGGTAAGGGTTAAGCGAGTTTACCAGGGTAATGGGGTGCTTCCGGGTAAGACTTCTCACAATCTTCAGCGCCTGGTCAAAATTGCCGTCAACGGTAACTATTTTAGCGCCGTAGACAATAGCCTGGGCCAGCTTGCCCAGCGCAATCTTACCCTGAGGGATAACGATAACAGCCTCAAGCCCACAGTAAGCGGCATAGGCGGCGGCCGAGGCACTAGTATTACCGGTTGAGGCACACATCACCGTCTTACTGCCATCCTCCATTGCCTTGGCTACCGCGACCACCATCCCCCTGTCTTTGAATGAACCGGTAGGATTACATCCCTCCAGCTTGAAGTACAGCTCACCGCAGCCGATTTCCTTCTCCAGCTCGCTGCACCTGACCAGGGGGGTATCCCCCTCCCCCAGGGAAAACTGCGGGGTAGCAGAGGTAACAGGTAGAAAATTCCGGTATCTGGCCAGAACTCCCTCTTTCATCTTCACCTTCTCCCTCAGGCTTCAACTCGAATGAAACTGCTTATTTCCTTAATCACAGGCAGCTCCGCCAGTTCCCCAAGCGCCGACTGCATTGCCGCCTCCCCGGCGGGATGGGTCATAATAACAATCTCCGCTGTCTGAGCCACCTCATCAGCAAGCTGCTGGATAACCGAGGAGATACTGATTAGTCTATCTCCTAAAACCCGGGATACCTGGGCCAGGACCCCGGGACGGTCGGCAACATTCAGCCTCAGGTAATAGCGCGACTCAATCTCAGCCATCGGTTTAATCACCTTGCCCGGTTCCAGGCTGAAGCCGGCCCCGCTGCTCACGCCGAGAGCGATATCCCGGGCAGCCGCGACAACATCAGCAGCAACGGCGCTGCTGGTAGGCAATGCCCCGGCTCCCTCACCAAAGAAAAGCACCTTGCCCACGAGGTCACCCTCAACCAGAACGGCATTATAGACCCCGTCAACCTTAGCCAGCAGGGAATCTTCGGCAATGAAAACCGGGTGCACCCGTACTTCAACCTCTTTGTTCTCCTCTTTGGCAATCGCCAGCAGCTTTATCGCGTAACCCAGCTCCCTGGCATAGCGGAAGTCACGGTTTGAAAGCCGGGAAATCCCTTCCCGGTAGACGTCCCCGGGGTGGACCTGAGTTTGAAACGCCAGCGAAGCAAGAATCGCCAGCTTGTAGGTAGCGTCTATCCCCTCCACATCGTTCTCAGGATTGGCTTCAGCATACCCCAGCTCCTGGGCTTTCTTTAGAGCCGAGGTAAAATCCACCCCGTCCCGCGCCATCCTGGTCAGAATATAATTGGTTGTGCCATTTATGATGGCATAAATACCCGCTATTCTGTTGGCAACCAGCGAATGCTGAAATGGGGCAATCAAGGGGATACCACCGCCGACACTGGCTTCAAAGTATACCCCTACCCCACGCTGACGAGCCAGGTCAAGAAGCTCTGCCCCATGCTTGGCAATGACCTCTTTGTTAGAGGTAACCACATACTTCCCGGCTGATAGCGCCCGCTTTAAATAGCGGAGCGCCGGCTCCTCACCACCTATTGCCTCAACGACGATATCCATGCCGGGGGTAGCAAAAAACTCATCGGCGTCGGTAGTAAAGAGAGAAGAGTCCATCTCCTGAGCGAGGGGTCTCGCCAGGTCAGGCTCGATTACCTTCACCTTCCGCAGGACAAGGGGAAGACCAACCCGCTCGGTCAGAAGTCCTGCCCTGTCAGTTAGAACCCTGGCTACCCCCCCACCAACAACCCCCAACCCCATGAGTCCCACACCGATTTTTCTCTCCTTCATTGCTCTAACCCCCATCCAGTTCTAATCGCTACTAATGGCACGCTGAATCGCCCAGCCCTTTTCCTCATCCTCCAGATAGCTCTCAACCTCATTCTCCGGGTCATCCCACAACGACTCCATCCAATCATTCAAGGCTCTTCCCTTAAGCAAATCACGGTCCTCGTCCGAAAGCTCCCTGCTATCATCTATCCCCACCACCTCCACCAACCAGTAGCCGCCTTCAGTCTGGGCAGTATCATCCCTTATCGGCTCACTCAGCGTTCCCAATTCCAGTTCAGGGTCGAAGGCAAACTCACTAAGGGCTGAAGTCATCGCTTCGCGGCTTATGAAACCTAAGTCTCCCCCACCCTCCCGGGACGCCTCATGCTGAGAAAACTCTTCAGCCAGTGCCGCAAAGTCCTCACCCGCCTCCAGCCTGGCTCTAATCTCCTGCGCCTTCTCTTCGCTACCCAGCAGGATAACCTGGACATGGACCTGCTCCGTCTCCTCATCCCGCTCCAGTAACTCAACCAGCCAGTAGCCCACCCACTTCGTCTTTGCCTCATCATATAGCGGCGGGCTTAATATATCTACCTCCGAGTTGAAAGCATAGTCGGCAAGAACAGAAGTGTCCAGCAATATCGCCAGCGCGTCTTGAGAATGCCAGTCCAGGTCACCCCCGTTACTCTTGGAAATGCTCTCCAGGGAAAGCTCCCCGGCCAGCCCGGCAAAACCCTCACCGGCTTCAAGCCTGGTTCTCACTCCGGCTGCCTGGCTCTCACTTTCGAGGAATATCGCCATCGTATGCCTCTGCTCGGCAGACACCGGTATCTCCTGCTCAAAGTACTCGTCGCGCAGTTTGTCCACCAGTAAATCCGTCCGGGCGATATCCCTGTAATCCTTGCTCAGAGGGGGGTCACCCTCTTTGAGCTTCTCGTCAACCTCACTGTTACTAACACTGATGCCCAGCTTCATAGCTCCCTGCCTGAGGAGTTCATTCCGCTCCGTAAGCGTTACCGCTTCATCAGCTATATACTCCATATACTGGAAAGGCTGCCCCTCCCCATAGTATTTAAGCATCTTTACATAGTAGTCCATGCTAAATTTGGTATCGTTTACCCTGATTACAGTCTGGTGCAGTGGCTGATAATCATTAATATACCACCCCGACCCTATGACCCCGATAACAGCAACGATAACAAAAATACCCGCGGCCATAATGATACGCTGCCTTTTCTGCTGCCGCTGCCATTTAGAAAGCTGGCGTTTGGTTACTTCACGCTGGGGCTTCGGCTCTTTCTTTTTAGCCAACGTCAATCCCTCTTTTCATAATAATGCTATAATACCCTATCACCGCACGGCACCCTATATTTATAACCTAAACAGGCAATCTTTTCAAATTGCCTGTAGAAATGAATTGTGCTAGTATATTTAAAGGACCCGGGGCGTAGCGCAGCCTGGTAGCGCACCTGAATGGGGTTCAGGTGGTCGCCGGTTCAAATCCGGCCGCCCCGACCAGCTTGACTGCTGGTGAAGTGACAAGATAATCGGAAATGGGGGAGCTATTAATAGCTCCCCCTTATTAGTTTAGTGAGAAAACTGTCAAGAACGACTAAAAGGCGGGCAAAGCCTTTATTCTTAACGGTTGGTGAAGCAGCGATTATAGGAGTAGCTTCTTTCGGCTAAGAAGTGTAACATCATAATACTATGGTCTGGCAAGTAACTTTTTACATTGATGACGAAGGCAACGAACCTGTTAAGGATTTCATCTTGGCACAGTCCGATGGGACGATAGCAGAAATACTACACGTGCTCAAGCTGTTGCGAGAATTCAATATCCGGCTGGGTATGCCCTTTGTTCGTAAAATCGGTAAGTCCGGCCTCAGAGAACTGAGGATAAAACACAGCTCGGACTTATACCGTATTTTCTA
>JAUWPF010000056.1 GCA_030611745.1 Chloroflexota bacterium
CTCCTATCCAACACTTTTTAAGTATTTGGGGATAATTTTTACGGTTTTGGCCAGAATTTTGAATATTGAGCCTCGGTTACCGGACGCAGCGCCGCCGGGCGCAAGCTGGGTGAGGTCTTCCCCCACCTGGCCGGCCTGGACATCAATATCGAAGCCGAACTGGGGGAGGTCGATTTAGCCTTCTCCGCGATGCCACACCAGGAGAGTGCGGAAGAGGTCGTGCCGCTCCTTGAGCGTGGTATCAAGGTAGTGGACATCAGTGCCGACTTCAGGCTGAAAGATGCTTCAGAATACCAGAAGTGGTACGGCTTCAGCCACCCCGCCCCCCAGCTGCTCGCAGAGGCGGCCTACGGGCTAACCGAGCTATACCGCCCCCGGATTGCCTCCGCCCGGCTGGTAGCCAACCCCGGCTGCTACCCCACCGGGGCTATCCTGGCCCTGGCCCCGGTAGTCAAAGAAGCCCTAATTGAACCCGATATTATCATCGACAGCAAGTCCGGCGTCTCCGGAGCCGGCCGGACCTTAAGCCAGCAAAGCCACTACGCCGAAGCCAATGAGGACATCTCCGCCTACGCCCTGGAGGGACACCGCCACCTGCCGGAGATTGTCCAGGAGCTAAAGCGGCTTCAGCCGGGGCAGATGGCATCGGTAACCTTTGTCCCCCACCTGATACCGATGACGCGGGGAATACTGACCACCTGCTATGCCCAGCCGGCACCGGGCAAGCTCGCCGGCGGCAAAAAGGGAGCGGAGGAGCTGCAAGAGCTGTACCTCGACTTTTATAGAGACGAGCCCTTCGTCAGGGTAGTAGCTTCCCCTCCCCACACCAGGCATACCTCCGGGAGCAACCTCTGCCTCATCCATCCCACCATCAACCCCATCACCGGGAAGCTGGTCATCATCAGCTGCATTGATAACCTGGTTAAGGGG
Organism: Chloroflexota bacterium; assembly: GCA_030611745.1. Taxonomy (GTDB): domain Bacteria; phylum Chloroflexota; class Dehalococcoidia; order Dehalococcoidales; family JAUWPF01; genus JAUWPF01. The sequence continues at coordinate 931 of JAUWPF010000056.1, forward strand.
GCGGGAGGGCAGGCAGTCCAGAACATGAACCTTATGCTTGGCTTCCCCGAAACAGCCGGGCTTCAGGCGCTGGCCATCTACCCCTGAGCGGGGCAAGCAGGGAGAGGTCAAATGGACCAACCGGAATATACCCACCTGAAAACCGGCGAGGAGATAGCCTGTATCGCCGGCTATTATACCCCCCAGGAGGAAGTGAGGATTGATTATAACGGCCGGCAGGTGCTCTACGTGGTCGGACAGGCCGTTATAGAGTCTTCCTGCTGTGGTATCGGTAGCTGGGGATATGTCCTGGTACCCGGCTACATCCTCGACTGGCAAAACCGGACAAACGAAGCGGGGCTAGCGGTATCAACAGTGGAGCCGGTTTCAGACAGAACGGCTCGAGAAGAAATCGGAAAAATCATCAAGGAGGCGGAGGCTATCCCCCAGATTAGCTTCTGGTAGATCCGCTGTGGCGCCGTTGTCAGCTAAACTGGCATCTGCTATACTTCTACCAGGTATAATAGGTATGCCCCCATCGTCTAGTGGCCCAGGACACCGGCCTTTCAAGCCGGCAACAGCGATTCGAATTCGCTTGGGGGCGCCACTTAAGGAGAACGAGATGGAGCAGCTCTGGGCACCGTGGCGGATTCGCTATATCCAGATGGAGAAACCACCGGGGTGCATCTTATGTGACAAGCCAAAAGAGACAGACGATGCCGCCAACTACATCCTGTACCGGGGAAAGAAGAACTTCGTCATGCTGAATACCTATCCGTACAACCCGGGACACCTGATAATAGCCCCCTACCGGCATATCGCCAGTCTGGAAGAGCTAACCGATGAGGAGCTCCACGAGCACATCGAGCTCGTCAGCCGGAGTATCAAAATCTTAAAGCAGGTATTCAGTCCCGGCGGCTTTAACACCGGGATAAACATGGGCAAGCTCGCCGGCGCCGGCATTGACGACCACATTCACAGCCATATTGTACCCCGCTGGCAGGGTGATAATAATTTCATGCCGGTGATATCGGATATAAGGGTAGTCCCTGAAGCCCTGGCCGAGACCTATGAGAAACTGGTTTCCTACTCAGGCGCCTTCAGATAGTCTATCGCCCACTGGATGGCATCCTCTCCCTCAAGCCCGTAGTCGGGCTCAAGCCCCTCGCCCTCTATCAGGCGACCCGCGGGGGTAAGCCAGCGCGCGGTGGTGATATACAGCCCCGAACCGTCCCCGAGCCGGCGCATGATATTGACACTGCCCTTGCCATAGGTCTGACTGCCGGCAACAACCGCCCGTTTATTATCCTGCAGGGTCCCCGCCAGCACCTCACTGCCGCTGGCACTGTAGCCATCGACCAGGACCACCAGCGGCAGCCCCGTAACCACCCGGCCCGGCTTAACTTCCAGCAAAGTCTGAGTCCCCTGATTATCCACCACCTTGACCACCGCGGCACCCTCTTCCAGGAAGCAGCCGGCGACCTCGACCACCGTATCCAGCAAGCCGCCGGGGTTACTGCGCAGGTCAAGGATAATGCCGGAAGCCCCGCTCACACCCTCCAGCGCCCGTGACAGCTCCCCGGCAGTAGTCTTCGAGAAATAGGTAATCTTAACGTAAGCGATGTCCCCCTTCATCTCAGAATAGACGCTGGCGAGTTCAATCTCCGCCCTGACTATCTCAATCTCCACCGCCTCACTCTCCCCCTCGTGAAGGACGAGCAGCCTGACCGGTACCCCCTTTTGGCCCCGGATGGTGAGCACCGCCTCGGCCAGGCTCATCTCCGAGGTAGGCCGGTCATCAATCTCCAGGAGCACATCACCCGCCCTGATGCCCGCCCGGGCCGCCGGGGCACCAGCGATAGGGGCAATAATCACCAGTTGGCCCTCCCGCACCGTCACCTGGGCACCGATACCTTCGAACTTCCCTTCCAGGTCAGCCATGCCCAGCTGGCAGCTCTCCGGGTCCAGGTAGGAGGTATAGGGGTCATCCAGTGCCGCCACCATTCCCTCGATGGCTCCCCGGCTCAGTGCCGCACCATCAAGCCCGTCCTGCTCCACATAGTCCTGGAAGATAATATTCCACGCTTCGGCCACGGTATCCAGTCCTGCCTCCGGCCCCGAGGCGTTCCTGGCGCCCAGTGTATAGCCGGCACCAAAGGACAGACCAATGGTGCCCAACAGCACCAGGACTAACACTGCGGTTCTTACTGTTTTTAACATCGGACCCTCTCTCCCTTAAAGTGCTTCAGGCAGCCAGAAGCAGCTCGTTTGCCGGGGGAATGAAAGCGCGGAATTCAGGCAGGCTGGTTACGGAAGGGCGGCGACGGCATTTACTATCCTGATGGTATCCTTTATGCCGCCAAGGCCAAAGTATACCCCCACCTCTCTCAACTCGTCATAACCAAGCCCGCGGAAAAGCCGGCGTCCTGCCACCCGGCACATCTCGTCATAAAGGGCGGGCCACTGGTTACCCTGGCGGTGAATACAGAAGAGGATGAAGTCCCTGGCTACCGGATTGATGGTTTCCACGCCCCCCACTATATGCCAGGCAGACCGGGGGGGCAAGCCCGCTGGCGGCGGCTGGCGTCCCCCTTTTAGCCCTGATTACCCTTGATAACCCCCGCTTTATTAACTTTCTCTTCCCTTTTCAGGGCCCCGGACGGGGAGGAAAAGGTCACCTCAAAAAAGGGGCCAAGTAAACCTGTAAGCCGAGTTCTGTACTCCGATAATCGGAGCGGTGACCATCTATCTAGCCCTGGTGTTACCACCAGGGTCATGCGACCAACCCGGGGACGGGACCGGGCGTCCCTTTGCCCCCCTATTTGGTCTTGCTCCAGATGGGGCTTGCCCAGCCGGCTGGTCACCCAGCCGCTGGTGAGCTCTTACCTCACCATTTCACCCTTACCCCGGCATAACCCGGGGCGGTATGTTTCTGTGGCGCTTTCCGTAGGGTCACCCCTCCTGGGCGTTACCCAGCATCCTGCCCGGTGGAGCTCGGACTTTCCTCTGCGGTAGTCACCCTACCACAGCGGTCACCCGGTTTACTTGACCCACTTACAGCGTAGTATAGAGGGCGTTATAAGTCAACAGCGACTTACTATCTCACACTTAGCCCCCGGAGTTATCCCACCCGCTCCTGGCTAGACGGGGAGCATTACAAGCGTCTTATCTTTGCCTGGATAGAATTTACCTCACTTTGTGTCATAATGCCATCCTCAACGGCTATATTCAACAGATCACCTGTACCAAAGGTAAAAACGGAAGGGTACAATTCGTGACATACCTCTCTAGCAATTCCATCGTCCGTTGCTATATCGAACCCTCTGTGGGAGGCAATGGCAATTGAAGCTGATTCACCGCTCCCCAGCCTTTCCCCCAACCGCAAGATAGTATATACTGAGAGTTCCTCTTCCGAAGACTCATCAATAGTTATGAATGTAACAACTCCCTCTGCCTCTAAGTCTCTGAGAATCGCTACTAATTGGTGCCCTTTGCCGGCCCACCGGGCCGCCTCATCAATAACCTGCTCTGAAACGTAGAAACTCCCTTTCGGCCAACATTCCAGCACTCGACGTACTGCTCCCGCAGAATGTAATCTTGACAGTACATCGTTATCGAGGATGACAGGTTTCCTAAATGGTGACATTTAATCATTGCCTTTGCTTTTCGTAGCTAAACTCCTCTCTAAGCTCGTAGTAGTTCCTCCGGAGGAGTTCAGCCAGTCTCTCAAAGGATATTAATTTCATTTTATATGCTTCATACGCAAGATATCTGTACTGACGGGGAAGTGTATCAGGCTTGTCTACCTCGTTAGAGTATCCAAGTAATCTGGCAGTTGGCGACAAAGCAATTTGTTCACCACGGAGGTCTTCCCATATGGGAACCGGTAGTTTTCTCAATGACACTAACCTCCAACCCGCCGCCTCAAAACTTACACCAAAGTACATCGCCAAATGGAGAACGACCTCGGCACTCATTGCATTTGTGCGCTGAGATACGAGCTGGCTTAATACTTCGCTAACAGTGCGTCTCGGCATCAGGAAAGCAGCGGCAAATGCATTAGCAAAGCGTTCACGCGGATTCTTTGTCTCAAACCCGGTGTAAGCATCAATGTGAGCAAGCTGGTTACGGTGGACAATACAGTGGGCATACTCATGAGCGACTGTAAATGTCCTTCTCCGCTGGGGGTGGCGTGAGTTAATTAAGAAGCAGGGCCCAATTTCCTCATCACATGCAAAAGCTCCGGATAATGTTTCTGAATTTTCAGGCAGATGAAATATCTTAATCCCCCGCTTCCCCTCCAGTAAGTCATAAATATCTCGTACAGGTTGACCATTAAGCCCCAGCACATTGCGCTCAACCTCTGCTAATTCTTCGGCCTGGTCAAATGTTATCAGACCCGAACTCGAATAATCAGGGGGGCCAGGCATTTCCGGTGCCCCTACAAGTTTTCTTAAATCTCTATAACTTCGACACAACTCATGAAACTCAATAATGGTGTCTTTATTAACGGAAAACGCATCAGCGGCACGCAATAGAACCGCAAGAGAGGCGCTAGACTCCTCTTCCTCGAAAAAGAAAGTTACAGGGCGATGATACAATTTGGCGAACTGGTTAAGTTCAACAACTGAAAGGCGTCGCTTTTCACTTTCAATCTCTGAAATAGTTGAAACAGCAAGCCCCATATTCTCGTTCACCTGTTTCAAGGTAAGGCCCATAGCTCTTCTAGCCTGCTTTAACTTAGGGCCAAATGCGGCGGTTAGAGAAGGTTTGAGCTTGACAGGCATGTTATCCCCCCTTTCGCCTTATTTCGAGAAACCAGAAATATTCCATTACTGGCTGTAGTATATCACACAATTTTTCGGAATTCAAGACTCCCCTCGTCTCAAGGGGGCGTGGGCGAGGCGGTGGGCCTCCCCGTTCTGCTGACGCGGAATATGAGTGATGGTAAAGCCTCCAAACCGTCCCAGGAGCTGCCTCACCCGGTGATGCAGGGGCTTTAAGGCCTCTGCCTTCACCCGGTAGCGGCCGTTAACCTGCCTCACCACCAGCTCGGAGTCCAACCTGATATCCACCTGCCCGGCACCCAGCCTGACGGCTTCCTCCAGGGCGGCGATAACCGCCCGGTACTCCGCCTGGTTACTGGTTGCCCGGCCAATAGACCAGGAAATGCGGGTAGTAACCCTGCCCTGCTCGTCCTTTACCACCGCCCCGATGGCCGCCGGACCGGGGTTACCCGCGGAAGCGCCATCGGCGTATATTACTACCCTTTTAACCATTACCTGTCTTTGCTTCAGGGCAGGAACAGGATGCGCCCGCAGCTGCCGCACTGCATCAGGCTGCCGCCTTTTACTCGCTGCAGTTCGGCGGTGGACAGTGCTATTCCACAGCCGCGGCACCTTCCCTGCTCTACCCTGGCTACCGCGTTCCCTTTCTGTTTCTTAATCCTCTGGTAGACCTCAACCGCCGGCGCGCTAATCCCGGCCGAAAGCTGCCCGCGCTCACCCTTAAGCCTTAAGACTACCCCTTCGAGCCGCTCTATCTCCGCCGCCAGCTGCCGCTGCTGCTGGTGCCACTCGGCCTCCAGTGCCTTTAAGCGTCCTTCAAGCTCCGCCAGGCTGGCCTCGGTCAGCTCAACCTGTCCCATGAGCTCCAGCGCCTTATCTTCCAGCTCGCTCCGCCTCTTTTTCAGCGCCTCAACCTCCTGCTGGAGGCTGGCCAACTCCCGGGGACTCTTTATCTGGCCGCCGAACAGCTTCCCCTCGGCATCCGTGAGCCTGGTTACAAGGTCATCTATCTCCCATTCCGCCGGGTGCTG
>JAUWPF010000070.1 GCA_030611745.1 Chloroflexota bacterium
CCTCCAATCAGCCCCGAGGACACCTATATCAAGCGGCTCATCGCCTTACCGGGGGATACCGTTGAAGTAAAAGATGAGGTGGTGTATGTCAATGGTTCAAAACTGGACGAACCTTATATCAAGGAGCCGCCCCGTTATACCATCCCCAGCAAAAAAATCCCGGAGAACGAATACTTTGTCCTCGGTGACAACCGCAATAATGCCAACGATTCCCACAACGGCTGGACAGTGCCCCGCCAGAACATAGTGGGCAAGGTCTGGCTATCAATCTGGCCGCCGCAGCACTGGGGACTCATCCCCCACTACCCCTCAGAGGAACCGCCAGCCAGCTAAATGCAGACGACATCTAAAAGGAGGGGAGTCACATTAACAGCGTAGAGGAAATCTTCGAGAAAACCGGGGCTATCCTGAGAGGACACTTCCTGCTTACCTCCGGACTGCACTCCCCTATCTACTGGGAGAAATTCCAGGTCTTGCAGTACCCGGCCTATACCGAGCAGCTCTGCGGTATGATTGCCGCCCACTTCCAGCCCCAGGACATCCAGCTAGTAGCCGGACCTACTACCGGCGGTGTTATCCTGGCTTTCGAAGTCGCCAGGCAGCTGGGAGTCCGGGGTATATTCGCCGAAAGGGAAGGAGATATAAGAAGTTTCCGGCGGGGATTTAACATCAGTCCCGGAGAGCGGACCCTTATCGTCGATGACATTGCCACCACCGGCAAATCTGTAGATGAGGTCACAGCAGCGGTAACCAGGCAGGGGGGAACAGTAGCCGGCATCGGAGTACTGGTTGACCGTTCCGAGAAGGGTCTCGAGTTCGGAGTCCCCTTTTTTAGCTGCCTCAGGACAGTGACCCCCACCTACAGGCCAGAGGACTGTCCCCTGTGCAAAGCCAAAATCCCGCTAACCAGGCCCGGCGGCAGCTAAAGCCTCCTCCCAAACTCCTTCTCCAGTTGTGCCAGACCAAGGTGAATCATTGTCGGCCTGCCGTGGGGACAGGTATTGGGCATGGCTGCCTGTTCAAGCTCACGCACCAGCTGGCGCATTTCTTCATAACTCAATGTCTGCCCTGCCCTCACCGCACTGTGGCAGGCAATAGATGCCGCTACTTTTTCCTCTCCACCACCCCCACCCTCTCCCGATAATGAGTCCAGTAACTCCCTCAGCATCCCCACCCAGTCTTTGTTGTAGAGTAGAACCGGCACTGCCCGCACCAAACAAGTCCTATCGCCAAATGGCTCAATGGAAAAACCGAATTCAGCCAGGCGTTGATAGTTCGCTCTCAGGACTTCTTCCTGCCGCGGCGTAACCTCAAAAGTTGCCGGCTCGAGCAGTCCCTGGATCTCCATTTCCTGCTGCGACCTCTGGCGCCTGACCTTTTCAAAAAGGACACGCTCATGGGCAGCATGCTGGTCAATAAGATACAGCCCATCAGGCCCCTCAGCGATGATATAGCTGGCCAACAGCTGGCCCAGCACCCGCAGCACCGGCAGGGATGCAGCCGGGGTCAGTGATGGCTCCCCTGAAGTCGCGATGGCACCCCTGCCCGTGGCCACCGTCCCGGTCCCTCGTCCCGGCTCCGGTGACAGATATGTCGCCGCTGGCTCCCTGATTCCGGGCACCGGCATCTGCTCTACCAGCGTCCGGCGTACTGCCCTCTGAACAGCCGCGAAGACAATGCGCTCATTACGGAATTTAACCTCAGTCTTGGTAGGATGAATATTAACATCCAGCTCGCCGGGCTGGAGCGAGACATCGATAATAGCAACCGGGTGTCTCCCCTGCATCAGGAGCCCGGAGTAGGCGTCGTCCACCGCCCGGGCAAGCAGGCGGCTGGTTATCCAGCGGCGGTTGACAAAGAAACTAAGGTAACCCCTCCCGGAGCGGTTCACCGCCGGCGAGCTGACCATACCTGTTACCCGGGGTATCGAAGCCGGCTCACGGCCGATTGCCAGCATATTCCGGGCCACATCCAGTCCGTAAACCTCGGTTACACTATCTACTAGCTGGCCGCTGCCTGGCGACCTCAACCCCACCCTGCCCTCGATAAGCAGGGTGAATCTAACCCCGGGGAAGGCAAGGGCATATTGCGAGACCACACCGGCAATGTGGCTATTTTCCGTAGCCAGCGACTTTAAGAATTTCAGCCTTGCCGGTACCCTGCGGAAGAGATTTTTAACCGTAACTGTAGTTCCCCGGGAGTGCCCCCGGCTCCCCCGCCCCACAGCAGCCCCATCCCTCAAACTGAGATAACTGCCTGCCTGCTCGCCGGCAGCACAGGTAACAACCTCGACCTCAGCCACAGCCGCAATACTGGGTAACGCCTCACCACGAAAGCCAAGGGTCGAGATAGCTTCCAGATCATCCAGGGCATCTATTTTACTGGTAGCGTACCTCTCGAAGGCAAGCTCCAGCTCCGCCCGGGGGATGCCAACCCCATTATCGGCTACACGAATCAGATTTACCCCACCACCCCTGACCTCGATAGAAACCTGGCTCGATGACGCATCCAGCGAGTTCTCCACCAGCTCCTTTACTACCGATGCCGGCCTCTCCACAACCTCGCCGGCGGCAATCTGGGATACTACCCTTGAATCCAGGACTTTAATCGGCATGTTACAACTAAACCCGCATTCCAAAACAATTTCATTCCACCTTCTCCAGCTGAGCAAAGCTGAGGAGAAGCCTTTTCATCCCCGCCGCCTTAAAGACAACCACTGCCTCCGTATCATCCCCCACCTCTTTACAGCTCACCACCATCCCATCACCAAACCGGGCATGGTGGACGTTGTCCCCCGGCTTAAGCCCGGAGACAGTGACCGGAGGAACAAAGGGCTTATTCCAGGAAGATATTGAGGTCTGAGCTTCTTCCCGCTGCCACCACCCTCCATCGGAAAGGAGGTGCCGGGGTATATCGCTCAAGAAGCGCGATGGCCTGTTCACCATACTCGAGCCCATCAGGCTGCGGCGGAAGGCATGAACCAGATACACCCTCTTTTTCGCCCTGGTTATACCTACATAGCACAGCCGTCTCTCTTCTTCCATCTGGGACGGGTCATCAAGCGACCTGAAGTGCGGCAGGATGCCATCCTCCACCCCGACGATAAACACCACCGGAAATTCCAGGCCCTTAGCCTGGTGCAGGGTAATCAGGGTTACCGCACTCGCATTTTCATCAAGCCCATCCACATCAGACACCAGGGTCACTCCCTCGAGAAAGGAGGCAAGTCCTTCAGGGGGAGGTAGGTCGCGATACTCCTGAGCTACAGTGCGAAGCTCAAGAATATTATCCCAGCGCTCGTCTCCACCTACTTCTTTCAGGATATACTCCCGGTAACCGGAACGTTCCAGAACCAGGTCGAATAAATCAACCAGGCTCAGCTCGCGACTCCGGCTGGTAAACCCTTCCATCAGGTCAGAGAAGATGATAAGCATCCTGGTAATATGGGGGGTAAACGGATGCCCCTCCTGCCCGGCCAGAAGCCGCAACGCATTATATTCGGAAACACCCAGAGACTTCGCCCAGCCAGAGAGCCTGGACAGGGTCTGCTTTCCGATACCACGGCCAGGGACATTGATTATTCTCCGCAGGCTGACGCTGTCATAAGGATTCAGAATAACCCTGAAATAGGCAATGGCATCCTTTATCTCCCGGCGCTCATAAAAGCGAGTGCCGGCTACCACCTTATATGGCATCCCGTAACGGGCAAAAATCTCTTCAAGAACCCTTGACTGGGCATTGGTACGATACATGACGGCACAATCACCGGGCTTAACTTCGCCCCCATCCACCAATCGCTCGACTTCACTGACTACAAACTGGGCCTCGTCCTGCTCAGTATAGGTCTCAACCGCCGCGACCAGCTCTCCGGTCTCATTGGCTGTCCACAACCCTTTTGCTTCCCGCTCCCGGTCGGCTGAGATTACATGAGACGCTGTTTCCAGAATCATCTTGGTCGACCGGTAGTTCTGCTCCAGCAGTACCACCTTCGCCTCCGGGTAGTCCTTCTCAAAACTGAGGATGTTGCGCCGGTCAGCAAACCGCCACGAGTAGATTGATTGGTCAGGGTCACCAACGACACAGATATTGTGGTGCTTTCCCCCCAGCTGTTTTATCAGTTCATACTGAGTCAGGTTGGTATCCTGAAACTCATCCACCAGGATATGCAAATACCTTTCCTGATACCGGGATAAGACCTCAGGGCTATCCCGCAGCAGCTGCACCGCCTTCATGAGCAGGTCGTCGAAGTCCAGGGCATTGCTCTCCTCCAGTAACCGCTGATAGCGCTCGTAGACCCTTCCCGCCACCTCCTCAAAATAGCTGCGGCCGCGCTCCAGATAGTCCTTCGTTGTCCACAACTGACTTTTAGCCGCTGAGATGGCTGACACCATGGCCCGGGGCGCATACTGTTTGGGGTCAAGGCCTATTTCCTGGATGCTCCGCTTGAGGAGGCTGATCTGGTCATCTTCATCATAAATGACAAAATGGGAGTCAATACCTATCGCCTTACCATCCATACGCAGCATACGGGCGCAAATGGCATGGAAGGTGCCGAGGGTTAAGTCCCTGGCCGAGTAGCTGACCAGGCGGTTCAGCCTTTCCTCCATCTCCCTGGCAGCCTTATTGGTAAAGGTAACCGCCATAATGCGGTGAGGGCTAACCCCCAGAACCTTAATAAGATAAGCCACCCGGTGGGTAATAACCCTGGTCTTGCCACTGCCCGGGCCTGCCAGAATCAGCACGGGGCCCTGCGTTACCTCTGCGGCCTGTCTCTGGGCGGGATTAAGTTCAGCCAGAATGTCCATGCTACCGCTCATTATAGCATTGGCACCAGGTGGTTATAAAGGAGGATTCAGGTTAAACAAATAGGGCAAACTACTCCGGGCTAGCTGCGATAGATATACAGGGGGTCATTATCGGTGATAAGCCTTCCCGGCCGGGACAATTCATCCCGTAGGTGCCTGGGGGGGGAAAATAACCCCTGATGGGTCAGCCCGTCATAGAACTTGAGGTGGGTAAGCTGCCGCGCCGCAATCCTGCTGTCTACCTCGCCAGGGGACATGAGGCGAGGGTCAACCTTCTGCGAGGCAAGGCAAAATCCCCACGAACCACCA
>JAUWPF010000049.1 GCA_030611745.1 Chloroflexota bacterium
GAAACTCTTATTCCTCCTGGTGGCGCTGGTCAGTTTTTCTCCGAAGTTCATCCTTTGCCCCCTGAGCTTGCCCGGGATAAGCTGATAATATCAGCCGCTGAGGACTAGCGTCAAGTTACAGGATAGTATCCGCCTTGCGAGACTACATAGACTCCAGTGGTGGTGTATAGCGGGTCATAACGTCTAGGTTTGCTCGCAATTTGTCGCCCTCAGGTTACGATGATATAATTAGTTTCACATTTGAGATGACTTATCAAGAAGCCCTGGACTATATCTACAGCTATATTGACTATGAGTGGATGGCCCGGCCGCGTGACCCTGCCAGCTATGACCTGAGACGTACGGAGGAACTGCTGGCCCGGATAGGTAGTCCTCACCTCAAAGCCAGGTCGGTCCACATCGCCGGTACCAATGGCAAGGGAAGCACCGCGGCCATGCTCGCCTCGGTGCTTACTGCCTCTGGTTATACTACCGGGCTTTATACCTCGCCCCACCTGTCCCGTTTAAATGAGCGCATCCGGGTTGACGGCAGGTTAATCTCCGATGATGAGCTTATTGCCCTGGTGGAAAAGCTGAAAGGCGATGCTGAGGCGGTGTCCCGGAAGGCCACCTATGGTAAGCTGACCACCTTTGAGTTTCTGACGGCCCTCGCCTTTGCCTGTTTTGAGCGGGAGGGAGTGGATTTTCAGGTGCTGGAGGTAGGCCTGGGGGGAAGGCTCGATGCCACCAATGTCATAAACCCCGAGGTGTCGGTTATTACCTCTATCAGTTTTGACCATACTGAAGTCCTGGGCGATACGCTGGCCGAGGTGGCGACCGAGAAGGCAGGCATTATCAAGCCTGGAGGCACTGTCGTCACCTCTCCTCAGACCGAAGAGGTGGCGAAGGTGCTCGGTAGCATCTGCCGGACGCGGCAGGCGGGTCTGATAAGGGTGGGGCGTGATGTTAACTGGCGGCGGCTTAGTTTCAGTCTTGACCGGCAGTTATTTCAGGTGGAGGGGAGGCTTGGTAGTTACCGGCTGTCCATCCCGCTTCCTGGACGCTACCAGCTGCACAATGCGGCTGCGGCGGTGGCGGCGCTGGAGGTCCTGGTGGAAAAGGGATTTAATATCTCTGCGGCCAGCCTCGCTAAGGGCCTGGAGGAAGTGAGCTGGCAGGGGAGACTTCAGGTTTTGAGCCATCACCCGCTGGTGGTGGTTGATGGTGCCCATAACCCTGACGGGGCGCGCCGGTTAAGGCAGTCTCTCCAGGAATATTTCGACTTTGACCATGCTATTCTGGTGATAGGCATATCATGTGATAAGGACGTGGCCGGTATCGCCTCGGAGCTGGCGCCCCTTTTTGACCGGGTCGTTGTTACCCGGTCTCGTCATCCCCGGGCGATGCCGCCGGCGCAGGTTGAAGTCGGGTTTGTCCGTTGTGGGAAGGAAGCTCGGGTAGTAGATAATGTCGCATCGGCGCTGTCCCTCGCCCTCTCTCTGGCCGGGGAGAGGGACCTTGTCTGTGTTACGGGCTCGCTTTTCGTCGTCGGGGAGGCAATGGAGGAGGCAGGCAAGGTTCTACCCTGATAGGGTAATAGCTCCTCCCTGGCGGCTTACTAAACGTGGCTGGGGATGGCGGTATGCAGCGCTGAGGAAGTCTCCTCAGGTAGCATCTTTCCCAGGATTTTCTCTATGGCCATGGTGTGACTGCAAATCCCCCAGCTTGAGAAAAAGTCGCAGGAGCAATACCACTGCCCGTCCTTGTAGCCGGTAGTGTAGCTATCGTGATTGCCCTGGAATTTCACCGAGAATTCGGTAAAGGCAATTCGTTCTGTCTCTTCAGCATAGCGTTTCGCCTTTTCAATTTTCCCAATCAGGCTGGACTGCATATCTTCACCTCCCCCTGAATTTCAAAAGCACCGGCCTATTCTGGCTCGGTGCTCCTTACCCGGTGATAAAACCTTACGGTTACCATTTCTACCCTAATTTTACCCCCTTCCGGCGGATAAGTCCAGGCGATTTTGGGGTTATTTTAGGAGGTTGAGCCGTGGGTTTGCCTTGATGGAGGCAGGTGGAGTAAAATGGGAGAGAAAATTGTCCCGAGGTGAAGCAGTGCCTTTATATGAGTATGAATGTAGTGAGTGTCATTTTCGTTTTGATAAGAAACAGCGCTTTCATGATAATCCGGTAACTGTATGTCCCAAGTGTCAGGGGAAGGCTCGCCGCATCCTGCACCCCACTCCGATTATCTTCAAGGGAAGTGGCTTTTATGTTACCGATAACCGCAAGAAGGGCGAGGCAGCGCCGTCCGGGGAGTAAGCTGTGAAGGTACTGCTGCAGCGGGTTACCGGTGCCTCGGTTAGCATCGGTGGTGAGGTAGTTGGGAAGATAGGGCGGGGGCTGGTGGGTTTTATCGGGGTGGCTGGCGGGGATAGCGAAAGGGATGCTCAATATTTGGTGCGCAAGGTTGTGAACCTGCGCATTTTTTCTGACGAAGGGGGCAGGTTTAACCTTTCGGCGCTTGATATTAACGGGGAGCTGCTGCTGGTGAGCCAGTTTACCCTTCTCGCTGATACCAGGAAGGGGCGCCGCCCCAGTTTTGTCGATGCGGCCCCGCCGGAGCAGGCAGAGCGGCTTTTTGAATGCTTCGTGAGAGAGGCTAAGGCCACCGGGCTGAAGGTGGAAACCGGGTGTTTTCAGCAGTATATGCAGGTTGAAATCCACAACGATGGCCCGGTAACCATCTCACTGGATAGTGAGGCTTATATCCAGGGCTCTGGGGGAGTGGGTAAGGGCGCCGATGGAGATAAAGTCAACCCCGCTCCGGGCAGCGGCGCCGATATTCTTTAAGGTAATCCCCCCGGAGGCTTCAAACTTGACCCCGGCCGGCGCGAGGCTGGCGGCACGGCGCATCTCCTCAGGGCTCATGTTATCCAGCATAATGATATCTGCCCCGGCGGCGGCAGCTTCTACTGCTTCCTCGACGGTGCTGACCTCTATCTCGACCTTCAGGTGGTGGGGGGCGTTACGTTTTGCCCGGGTGATGATGCCCGGGAGGTCCATCCCCAGGGCGCGCAGTGCCGCGAGGTGGGTGTCCTTAATCAGGATGCCATCGCTCAGGTCGAGGCGATGGTTTTGCCCTCCGCCGGTGCGCACGGCATACTTTTCCAGCAGTCTTAAGCCCGGGGTTGTCTTGCGGGTATCCAGAATCGTGACCGGCAGCCCTTGAGCCCTGGCGACAAACCGGGCGGTCTCGGTGGCGATGCCGCTTAAGCGCTGCAGGAAATTAAGGGCTACCCGTTCGGCTTTGAAGATGCTCATCACGGTGCCGCTAATGGCGGCGAGCATGTCCCCCGGTTTTACCCTGGCACCATCTTTGATAATTATTTCTATCTTGAGCGATGGGTCGACCCGGAGAAATACTCTCTTCGCCACTTCGCCACCGGCCAGCACTCCCTTTGCCTTGACCCGGATTACCGCTTTTCCCTGGAGCCCGGGCGGCAGGAGCGCCTCGCTGGTGATATCGCCACCGCTGATATCCTCGGCCAGTGCCCGGTCGATAATGCTATCAAGCTGTTCTTCAGATAGATTCAAGTCTTATCTCCTTATCGTTGGTGGAGTGATGTTGCTTGCCCGCATTTTAGCCCCGCCTCTTGGTAAGAGTCAACTGGCTGTACAGACTGCGGGGCTTAAAGGAGGCCGATATTTGAAGCGCACCAGCCGCTACTCCGGACTAATCTACATCGTCAGTGGTATCCTGCTCATAGCTGTGGGTATACTTATCGCTCACAGCACCAGAAGTGGCTTTTTCATGAGTATATTATAACAGGGTGGAGGTATGATAGAAGGTGGTATAATAAAAAGTGACCAGGGCGGAAGGGAGCACGGTGGTATGATATGCCATGGATGGAAGAGACGGCTCGCCGTAGTGAGCCTGGTATTTATGCTGGCCGGAGGTTCTTTATCCTGCGGCTCGCCAGCTTCAGTGGTCGAGGTGGGGGCGCCGGCGCCTGACTTTACCTTGCCGACAACGGCTGGGTCAGAGGTGACCTTATCTCAGCTGCGGGGAGTGCCGGTGGTGCTCAACTTATGGACGACCTGGTGCGAGTATTGCCTTGAGGAGTTGGGCTATCTTGCCGTGGCAACCGAGGAGAAAGGGGGTCGGGTGGTGGTGATAGCTGTCAATGTGGGACAGGATGCGGCGGAGATAAGGCAGATTACCGGTGAAGGGGGAACGAACTTTATCATTGCTCTCGACGAAGATAGCAAGGTGCGCTCCACCTATGGGGCTCGGTATCTCCCGACTACCTTTTTTATAGACAGCCAGGGTATCATTCGGGGTGAGAAAGTTGGTGCCTTCTACAGCCGGGAGGAGTTAATGACTGAGCTGGATAGCTTCCTGGCCAAATAAAATGAGAGAGAAAGTTCCTTGGCGTATTCATAAAGGTTGTTCTCCAGGATAGTTGATGGAAAATATACCTCTTTTAATTGCTTTCAGTGCCGGGTTGTTATCCTTCCTGTCTCCCTGCGTGCTGCCATTAGTGCCGGTATATCTTGCCAGCTTATATGGGCCTGAAATATTTGAACCCGCGGCTAAAAGAAACCGTATCCCCGCATTCCTTCACTCCCTTAGCTTTGTAATCGGGTTCTCCATTGTCTTTATTAGCCTGGGTGTCGGTGCCGGGCTGGCCGGCTTTGCCCTCAGCGCTCACTTAGTGGTAGTTCGCAAAATAGCTGGTAGCTTGCTGATAGTCTTTGGGCTATTCATGCTGATTGCGCGGAAAGTCCCATGGCTAAATTATGAGAAGCGGCTGGCTCCTTCCCGGAGCATGGCTACCGGTTATCTACGCTCCTTCTTGACTGGAGCCATATTTTCCTTAGCGTGGACACCCTGTGTTGGTCCTGTACTGGGGGGCATCTTGACCCTGGCTGCGACTTCAGAAACAGTATGGCACGGCGCTTACCTGCTGGCTATTTATTCCCTGGGGTTGGGGGTTCCCTTCCTGATAATAGGGGCCGCTTTTGATTCTGTTACTCCCTTGTTGAAGCGCATCAGCCGCTACTCCGGACTAATCTACATCATCAGTGGTGTCCTGCTCATAGCTGTGGGGATACTTATCCTGACCAGTAGGCTGGCCTGGTTTTAGGCGTAATTTAGGGGCAAAATTAGAAAAGGGTTAACTACGAATGAAATGTTACGACTAATACAGGTAATGACACTGGCCTCAGTCCTGACCCTGGCACTGGTGATGGGTGGTTGTTCTGGTGAGTCTGAGCAGGAGGGCCCGGCTCTAGGTGAGATAACCGGTTCCTCTGTAGATTCTCCTCAAAACATCCAGATAGGTATGCGAGCACCCGACTTTCAGTTTCGAGGCCCTGATGGACAGGCTACCTCCCTCAACGCCCTTCGGGGCAAGCCAGTTTTAATAAACTTCTGGCAGACCCGGTGCCCTCCCTGTGTTGCTGAAATGCCCTATTTCTAGCAGGTGTATGAGGAGTGGGCAGAGAAGGGGCTGGTAGTGCTGGCTATCAACGTAGGGGAAAGCCCTTCTAGGGTAGGGAGTTTCTTACAAAGCCGTGGCCTTTCCTTACCGGTGCTGCTTGATAAAAAGGGGGAGGTAGCTCTGGGGTACAACATCCGATACTTTCCCACTACCCTCCTCATTAATAAAAGTGGCGTAATTGAAGGTGGTAAAATTGGTGCTTTCCAGAGTAAGGAGGAAATAGAGGCAGGTATTATAAGATTTATTCCATAGTGAGGTCCGCCAGCTGCTCCAGCACTGCCTTCAGAGCATCCAGCTCTTTCCCATAACCAGCCCAATCACTTGCCTTGAGGTACTGCTGAGCCTTGTCGTAATGCTGTCGAGCCTTCTCAATCAGGTTAGCTATGTCGGCAGCTACCGGCTCCTCCGGTTCTATAGGAGCTGGCGGTTTTGGTTCGGTTGGCGGGGCCTCAACACCAAAGATAGCGGCGATGCTTCCCTCTAATGTGGGTGCCATAGCTATCTGGTCACCGGCAACCACAATAACTCGCTTCAGCTCGGGAAGCCCCCCGGCTTCTGCCTGGAGAAAGACCGGCTCCACATACAGGATAGACTTACCTAAGGGAATCAGCAGCAGGTTGCCCCGGATAACTCGAGACCCGCCGCGACCCCACAGGGCAAGCTGCTCAGTGATAACAGTATCCTGCCCGATTCGGTTCTCGATCTGGCTGGGACCGTACACCAGCCGCTCCTTGGGAAAGTAATAGGCAAGCAGCCTCCCATAGTTTTCTCCATCACTGCGGGCAGCCAGCCAGCCAATGGTATTATTTTTGTTCACCGGGGTGAAGGGCAACATGAGCAGGAACTCCTCCTTCTCTTCTTCAGGCAGGCGCATGATAATATAGTAGGGCTCCATAGCCTGTTCACTGCCGAAATAGACCTCTCTGGGCACAGCCCACAGGTCTTCCTTGTTGTAAAACACCCGGGCATCGCGCATATGGTAGCTTTGATATACCGAAGCCTGGATATTGAACATATCCTCGGGATAACGGATGTGGGCTCGTAAGGACTCGGGCATCTGCTCTGCGGGAACAAACAGCTCGGGGAAGATGGCCTGGTAGGTCCGTATCAAGGCATCCTCCGGGTCAGCGACATAGAAAGTCACGTTACCATTGTAGGCATCAATAACTGCTTTAACGCTGTTGCGAATATAGTTTGGCCCCCCCCCAAACGGCTCGGAATAGGGATAGCGGTCACTGGTGGTATAGGCGTCCTGTATCCAGAATAACCTTCCGTCCATCACTACCAGGTAGGGGTCTTTGTCCAGTTTCAAAAAGGGGGCCAGGTGGTTCACCCTCTCCCCGATGTTTCGATAATAGAGCACCCTGCTCTCCGGGGTTAATTCGCCACTGATAAGGATATTAAGGTCACCAAATTGCCAGGCATAGACCAACCGGCGGAGGAAACTACCCAGGCTACCCCCGTCCTTGCCCTGGTATTGACCGTAGACATTCTCGTCACCCATAGGATAGTCGCACTCCTCGGTCTTTGTGTTTACAATCACGTAATTATTCGTCTTTTCCCCAAAGTATATCTGGGGCCGCTCTATATTGAAGTCACCAACAGGGGGTATATCCTTTACCAGCAAATTGGGCAGCCCCTGAGCAGTGACCTCAT
>JAUWPF010000017.1 GCA_030611745.1 Chloroflexota bacterium
TGCTCAATGGGTGTGGAAAAAATAAAACTGATCTCTTTAACCCCGTTGAATCCATTTTTTTTTATCCTTGACGGCGTAAAAAAAAGTTTTGAAAAAGTAAATAACTTGAATCGTTTTTTTACTGCTTCATTGATAAAACCTTTATCGTGGAGATAAGCTGGGTAAGCCTTGGCCGAGCCTCGGCCATTCCAATTGATTTTATCCTGCTCATGCTAACCTCCTTAATGCCTATCTTAACACGGGTGTTAATCTTTGTCAAGGAGGAGGACAGCAACAGGAGGAGGATTGCATGTATATCATGGATATTGTAACAGCTATTGAAAAACTAGGTGGTCTATACTAGAATGAGCGAAGAGGTGTTGAAGGATGGGCAGCGAAGTATCCTCCAAACTCTTGAGTGATGTGGAAGGCGATGTTGATGCCTTTGAGAAGGCGGTAGCGAGAGCCGAGAAACTGGCCAGGGCAGCCAGGGAGGCAGCTGAGGCGTCAACCAGGACATCCCGAGAGGCGATAGATAAGGCTGAGAGGATAAGTAAGGAAGCTAAGGCAGCCGCCGAGGCATCAGCCAGAGCTGCCCAGAAGGCGGTACGTAAGGCTGAAGAGATAAGTAAGGCAGCCGAGGAGAGTGCGGAGGCGTCAGTAAAGGCCGCTCAGGAGGCAATAAGGCGAGCTGAGGCATCAGCCAGAGCCCCTAAGGAAGCGGCTGAGGCGCTGGTCAAAGCGTTTCAAGAGGCTATGGGTCGGGCTGGGGAGATAAGCCGGGAGGCTAGAGATGTAGTTGAAGCGTCGCTCTTGGCCTCCCAGGAGGGGTTGAGCCGGACTGAGGCAACGGCGAGAGAGGCTAGGGAGGTGGCTGAAGCAACAGCCAGGGCATCTGAGGAGGCGGTGAGTCAGGCTGAGGAAATGGGTAAGGCGGCCAAGAAAGCGTCTGAGACATCGGTTAAGGCATCCAAGGAAGCGATAAAACGGGCTGAGAAAATAAGTAAGGAGGCTAAGGAAGCGGCGGAGGCAGCGACTAGAATATCCCAGGAAAGATTTGACCAGGCGGATGGAATTAGCCAGGCAGCCCGGGAAGCAGCGGAGGCGCTGTTGCAAGTATCCCAGGGGGTGCTGGACCGGGCTGAGGACGTTGGCCGTGAAGCTAAAGAGGCCGCTGAGGCGACGGCAAAGACCGCAGGAGAAGCTACTGAGGCATCGATGAAGGCCTCCCAGGAAGCGATAGGTCGGGCTGAGGAGGTAAGCCGTGAAGCCAGGGAGGCCGCTGAAGTAAAAGCAGGAGAGGCTAGAGCAGCGGCTGAGGCGTCGGCGAGGGCGTCCCGGGAGGCGGTAAGCAGGGCTGAGGAGGTAAGCAGGGAGGCTAGAGAGGCAGCCGTGATGTCAACAAGGGCTTCCCAGGAAGCGATAGGTCAGGCTGAGAAAGTAAGCCGTGAAGCTAAGGAGGCCGCTGAAATAAAGGCAGGAGAGGCTAAAGAAGCGGCTGAGGCATCAGCTAAAGCGGCCAGGGAAGCGGCTGAGGCGGCGGCGAGGGCAACTCAAGAGGCGGTTGAGACGTCGGTGAGAGCATCCCAGGAGGCAGTTGAGGCATCGATGAAAGCTTCCCAGGAAGTGATAGGGCGGGCTGAGGAGGCAAGCCGGCAGGCTAAAGAGATTACTGAAACGATGGCCAGGGCTGTTCAGGAGGCGGCCGAAGCGTTGACAAGACAGGCAAGAGAGTCTGTTGAGACTTCGGTCAGAGCGGCTCAGGAGGCTACCGAGGTAGCGACCAGGGCTGCCAGGGAGGCGGCCGAGGTGTCTATCAGAACCTTTGGGGAGGCGATAAGCCGGGCTGAGGCAACGGGTAGAGTGGCTAAGGAAGCGGCTGAGGCATCGATAAAAGCCTTTGAAGAAACGGTAGGCCGGGCGAAGGCGGCGGTTAAATCGACCGACGAAGCTGCTGAGGCATCAACGGCGGCCCGGGATGAAGTGATAAGTGGTACCGAGGACAGTAGCGGAGGAGAGACAGGGGAGGCCGAAGAGACTAAAAGGGAAATCGAGTCACGCCTGGAGTTCCTGGCAAAAATGTATGCGTCAAATAAAGCGAGACGGGTTGAGGAAGAGGAAGGGTTGTAGAATTTAAATTGGAAAATAAAAGGGGAGGTATCTTGTGATGGATCCAAAGGGAGAAGCCAGGAAGCTTGCCAAAGAGACTGAAGAGCAGGTCGTAGAACCTGTTACTGAAGCTCAGGAGCCGGCGGGGGGACCCGTGGCTGACGTTCTTGAGAAGGCGGGGAGTTCCCTTGCCGATGTTCTGGCACAGGCCGAGAAGGCTTATGCAGCCTATATGGAAGCCCAGAAAGAGGTGGCGAGGGCATACAGGGAAAACGAACTGAAAGTTGAGAAGGTATATAAGGAGGCTGAAGCGCAAGCCAACAGTGTCTAGGGGGGGACCGTTGAGCAGGCCCTAAAGGCCCGTGCCGAGGCCGAGAGGCAGGCTGAGGTAGCCTATGAAAAGGCTAAAAAGCAAGCCAGGGAGGCTTGTGAGGGGGAGGCACGGCAGGCCTTGAAGGTTCGCGAAGAGGCGGTAGAACAGGCCTGGGAAGTCCGCGAAAGAACCATGGAACAAGCCTGGAAAATCTTTGCCAGGGAGACCGGGCAGTAAGATAAAATGTGAGCGCTGGGGCAATTAATATATTATTCTATATTCTACGAAGGGCCGGGGGTGCCTGAGCTATAACAGTGAGGGAATATCCCCGAATAAGTCCTCGAGCCCTTCGTGCTCGTACTCCAGTCCTTCCCGGCCTCTCCGGGTGGTGTGGATATAGCTGATTGCTTTAGTGAAATAGTCTGTGATTCTCTTTACGTTGGCAAGCTCAGAGAGAATTATCGTAACGTTCACCAGGCCCTTTTCCCGGGGGTAATCTCCGCTTCTTATTGTAGCGTCTGTGGCAATCTCTCTGAGACGGCTTCCCAGTTCCTTAATCAAGTCCATGTTCATTTCCTCAGGTGGTGCCGAGAGAAGATAGAGGCCTCGCTTCGCATCTGCCGGGTCGCACTTGAGCGATAGCCCACTTATGGCTCCCTGCATTGCCTGAACTCCCTTATGGGTTTCAAGGCTCTTTTCCCTGAAGTCACGCTTCTTCCTGAAGAAAAACCCGAACCTTGAAAAGCGGGCTTCACCGTGGCCGATTACCGACCATCCGCTCAAGGTCTGGATTATATCTCCGGCATCGAGCATCTTTGACCCGATGTATGCAGGTTTTTTCTCTTCACCGGCAGAGAGCAGATTGTAGAATGGCTTGACTACTGAAGTATTGATTTCGGCCAGGTTTGCTTTAATGGAGAAATTTTTTTTAACGTACCGCTGGTTATCTACCAGAAATATGGCATCAGCCACCAGGTAGGCGGACTTGAGGCAGGTGGCTACATTATAAATGGTTCTTCTCTCTGTCAGCTCTTCATGTTCAAAAGGAAGGACAATAAGGTTGTATAATGGTTTGTCTGTGTAACGTTCCTTTAACTGCTGCGTTAGCACCGGTATCGCTCCAGAGCCGGTGCCGCCGGCGGCGCTGGAAACCAGGAGGAAGGCATCTGCTTCGGCAAGTCGCTGGGTTGTTCTCACGGCTTCTATAATCTTGTCGCTGTCTTCTCTGGCTATCTCAGCCCCAAGCTCATTTATTTTACCTACACCGTGCCCTCCGCTCTTTTGATTTCCAATAAGGATTCTCTGCTGGTAATTGGACCTTATATAAGTCAGTCCGCTTAAATCGGCAACATCTGTGTTTACAGCGAAGGTTCCTGGAATTATCTCTGTCCCCCGCTGCACGCGTGCCTTTCTATTCAGTCGGGCAAACTCATCAGCAATCCTGCCGCCGCACTGTCCGAGACCGATGACTACTAATTTCATTTCTTACCCTGATACTCAAGTTGTGCTATTTTAGACATACTTGTAAAGGGATGTCAATCCTTGGTAGTGTTGCTCCCCGGTACTGACTATAGTCCCTTAGTGGCGACATAGGCGGCAAGGTCAGCCAGGCGGCAGCTATAGCCCCACTCGTTATCGTACCACGAAAGCACCTTGATCATATTGCCGGCGATAACCATGGTGCTCGGGGCATCAAGAATAGAGCTTGCGGGATTACCCTTAAAGTCCATACTGACCAGCTCCTCATCACAGTACTCCAGGATGCCAGCTAAAGGTCCTTCAGCCGCTGCCTTAAAAGCCTGGTTTACCTGCTCGACGGTAACTTCTTTATTCAGGTCAGCGACCAGGTCGACCACGGAGACGGTGGGTACCGGGACCCTGAAAGCCAGTCCGTGGAGCTTACCTTTGAGTTCGGGGATAACCTGG
Organism: Chloroflexota bacterium; assembly: GCA_030611745.1. GTDB lineage: Bacteria > Chloroflexota > Dehalococcoidia > Dehalococcoidales > JAUWPF01 > JAUWPF01. The sequence continues at coordinate 4,328 of JAUWPF010000017.1, forward strand.
GTGACGGCTCTGGCAGCGCCGGTGGTGGTGGGGACGATGTTCATGGCGGCGGCCCGGGCCCGACGGAGGTCATGGTGGAATGTGTCCAGGAGTCTCTGGTCGCTGGTGTAGGCATGAATGGTAGTCATTAACCCCTTGCTTACTCCGAAGTTCTGGTGTAGTACTTTGACTACGGGGGCAATGCAGTTGGTGGTGCACGAAGCATTGGATATGACGCGATGCCTGCCCGGGTCATACTGCTCTTCATTGACACCGAGAACAATGGTTACGTCTTCATTCTTCGCCGGAGCTGAAATGAGCACCTTCTTGACGCTGTCCTGAAGGTGGGCTTGAGCCTTGGTAGCATCGGTAAATAGCCCGGTTGATTCAATGACGATGTCAACGCCGTAACCCGACCAGGGGATGTTGCCTGGCTCACGTTCCGAGAGCACTTTTATCTGTTTCCCGTCAACGATAATGGAGTCCTCGGTTGCCTGCACTTTGCCCGGGTAGGGACCATAGGTACTGTCCCATTTCAGCAGGTGGGCGTTGGTTTTGGTGTCGGTAAGGTCATTAATTGCCACCACCTCCAGCTGGCCGTCATGGTACTGGTTGACCGCTCTCAGGGTTAGTCTTCCCACACGCCCGAAGCCATTGATTCCAATTCTGGTTGCCATCCTTGTGCCTCCTCAGTGATTTTTAGTCCGGGTGATTATTATATTACATCTTGCTATCTCTGTAGATTGTGGAATGCCTTTATTCCGGCATAGCCGGCTTTCTCACCTAATTCAGCTTCTATTCTCAGGAGGCGGTTGTATTTAGCGGTGCGCTCGGAACGGCAGGGAGCACCGGCTTTAATCAGACCCGTAGCAAGCCCCACCGCCAGGTCAGCAATAGTGGTATCTTCAGTCTCACCGGAGCGGTGACTTATTACCGCGGTCCACCCTGCCTGCTGTGCCATGTGGATGGCGTCGATTGTCTCGGTAAGGGTGCCAATCTGATTGGGTTTAATCAGGATGGAATTGGATGCCTTTAAACTGATGCCTTCTCTCAAGCGGTTTACGTTGGTGACATAAAGGTCATCACCAACCAGCTGGACTTTATCGCCCACTTTTCCCATCAGCAGTTGCCAGCCATCCCAGTCGTCCTCTGCTATCCCGTCCTCAATGCTGATAACAGGGTAGCTGGACACCAGCTTGACATAATAGTCCACCATCTCGTTGCTGGTGAGGGTTGTGCCTTCTCTGGAGAGAATATAGCGGCCATCTTTGTAGAATTCGCTGGCTGCCGGGTCCAGGGCGATGAAGCAGTCCTTACCCGGTTTATAGCCAGCGTCTTCAATAGCTGATAGGATTACCTCGATTGCCTGCTTGTTTGATGATAACAGGGGTGCAAAGCCGCCTTCATCACCAACGTTGGTATTCAACCCTTTGTCCTGGAGCACTCCTTTCAGGCTGTGGTAGACCTCGCTGGTCATCTGGAGGGCGTGCCTGAAATTGGTAGCTCCTGCTGGTACTACCATAAACTCCTGGAAATCTACCGCGCCTGAGGCATGTTTACCCCCGTTTAAGATATTGAGCATGGGTACGGGGAGGGTGTAGGTGGTGGTGCCACCCAGATAGCGGTACAGGGGCAAAGCGGTGAAGTTAGCCGCTGCGTGGGCTACTGCCAGCGACGTTCCTACCGTAGCGTTAGCTCCGAGGTGAGACTTATCAGGGGTGCCGTCGAGTTCTATCAGCCTGTGGTCAATGGCCTTCTGGTCGGTGACTGGCATTCCATTTATTGCGGGGGCAATAACCTCGTTAACGTTATTTACGGCTTTAAGGACCCCCTGTCCCTTAAATCTGGAGCTGTCTCCATCGCGTAGTTCTACTGCCTCATATCTGCCAGTGCTGGCTCCGGAGGGCACCGCAGCCTGACCTGTCGTGCCGCTGGATAGCCTGATTTCAACCTCCAGGGTGGGGTTGCCTCTGGAATCCAGGATTTCCCGGGCTTTAATGTTCTTGATAGTTGACACTTTTCCTCCTCTGGTTATGGCTGTGCTCTAGGCTGTGATTGCGTTAAGGGCTTTACTTACTGCGTCGGCAGGATTTTGTGCCAGGATAATCGAGTTATCCTGCCGGTTATTTCTGGATAGCGACCAGGTATTCAAGCCGATGACAGGAATGCCACTTTGAAGGGCGTGGCTTATCTCGGAGAGGGTACCGTAGTTACCACCGATAGCGATAACCGCCTGGGCTGATTTGACCACTGCCAGATTCCGGGCATAGCCTATGCCGGTAACGATGGGAATCTGAACGTAACGGTTAGCGGGACGGCGACTGTCTCCAGGCAGGATGCCGATGGTCAGTCCTCCCTCAGAGCTGGCCCCCTTGCAGGCTGCTTCCATGACCCCACCCAGTCCACCACATACCAGAATAGCTCCCTGCTTTGCCAGTTCATGGCCTACCTCTTCGGCCAGCCGGGCTTCTTCTCGGGAGCATTGACCACCGCCAATAATGGCGACAAATCTTTTGTTATTTGTCATTCTGGCTTTACCCCGGGGTATACAGATTATATCACCTGAGTCTGAGTCGTGGCAAAGATTTTAGCTGTGAGGATGAGGGTAGGAGGGGTGGGAAGTTAGTTGTACCTGTTCATAGCGGCCGTGATATCTTCAGTGAGAAGGTAGAGGATGGCTTCGCTTACCCTGGGTATGGCCTGGTTAATAATCTGCTTCTGGTCAGGGGTAAAGTCGCCGAGTACATAACTGATAGCATCGGCGTCACTGATGGTGGTGGGGCCAGCAGCTGCAGATGGTCGTCCAATGCCTACCCGGAGGCGCACAAAGTCCTGGTTGTCCAGGCAGGAGGTGATGGATTCTATTCCCTTATGCCCGCCGGAGCCGCCACCATGGCGGATGCGGATTTTACCCAGGGGGAGGTCGAGGTCGTCGTGGATAACAAGGAGGTCATGGGGATTAATGTCAAATTTCCTTACCAGCAGACTGACGGATTCACCACTCCGGTTCATATAGGTCTGGGGTCTGGCGAGTATAACCTTACTGCTGGCTATCTCACCGCTGCCAATTCGGGCCTTAGCCTTCCGTTTATCAAATTTTATGCCGTGAGTCCGGGCAAAATAGTTAAGGCACATAAAACCTAAATTATGGCGGTTACTGGCATAAACTCGTCCTGGATTACCCAGGCCTACAATTATTTTCATAGGAATTATTAACCCTGTCCTCTTTATTCCTTCGTCTGGCTTTTCCAGTTGTCATTTCTGTTCCAGAAGGCTGATGAAATCTTCCTCGTTGATTTGCGTAACCCCCAGGGTGCGGGCGCGGGCCGATTTTGAGCCGGGGTCGGTGCCTGCTACCAGGTAGGTGGTATGGCGGGTGACATTGTCTTTGGGAGTGCCGCCCAGGGCTTTTATCCGGGCCTCTGCCTCATCTCTGGTAAAGGATTTTAGCCTGCCGGTGATAACAAGCTCCATATTAGCCAGTGGCAGCTCCCCTCGCCTGGTTAGCTCCTCTTCTAGTTTAACTCCGCTTTCTCTTAGTCTCTGGATAATTCTCTGGTTCTCTTTTTGCCTGAAGAAGGCGATGATGCTATCGGCAATCTCGGCGCCGATAGCGGGAATCCTGATGAGGTTGTCTCGCGAGGCACTGGTCAGTACCTCAATGCTGTGAAATTCTCTGGCCAGGAGTTCTGCCATCTCCTCACCGACATGACGTATCCCCAGGGCGAAGATGACCCTGGATAGCGGTGTTTGTTTACTCTTTTCAATAGAGGTTATGATATTCCGGGCACTCTTATCCCCCATTCTCTCCAGCCTGCTGAGCTGCTCTGTGGTGAGGTCATAGAGGTCAGCCGCATCCTTCACCAGTCCTTCTCTCAGCAGGAGGGCAGCCAGCCTTTTGCATATTCCCCTGATGTCCATACCACCGCGGGAGACAAAGTGTTCCAGTCTCTCCTGGACCTGGGCCGGGCATGAAGCATTGGGGCAGTAATACATAACCTCATTCTCAGGCTTGACCACCTCGGCGCCGCATACCGGGCACTGCCCGGGCATGGTGAATACTTTTTCTCTGCCAGTGCGCTTACTTTGAACTGGCCCCATGACCTGGGGGATTACCTCGCCGGCACGCTGGATGATAACCGTGTCGCCAGTGCGGATATCCTTGCGCTTGATGTCATCTTCATTATGCAGCGCGGCCTGTTTGATGGTTACCCCACCAATTGATACGGGCTCAAGGACTGCATACGGGTTGAGAGTGCCGGTTCTGCCCACGCTGACCCTGATTTCTTTAAGACGGGTAGTGCCCTGGACGGCGGGGAACTTATAGGCTATGGCCCACCTCGGCTCGTGTCCGATATTTCCCAGCCGCTGCTGAAGGTCAAGCTGGTTTATCTTGACCACGATGCCGTCAGCTTCATAGGGAAGGCTTTCCCTGCTCTCCACCGAGGTATGGTAGAATTCCTCGACCTCTCCGATAGCGCTGAGCCGGCGGTTGTTGGGGTTTATCTTAAAACCTAACGACTTGAGGTACTCCATTGTTTCCCAGTGTGTATTCGGGGTTAGCTTACCTTCGGCGTAGCCCAGCATGTATATATAGATATCAAGCGGGCGTTTGGCTGTAATGCGAGGGTCGAGCTGGCGTACTGAGCCCGCGGCCGCATTTCTCGGATTGGCAAACAGGGGTAGCCCTTCGGCGGCACGCTCTTCGTTTAGTTTCTTAAAGCCTTCTTTGGGGAGAAAAACCTCACCCCGTACCTCGAACCGGACGGGTGCCTCTCCGGGTATGGATAACGGGATACTCCTGACGGTTCTCAGGTTCTGGGTAATGTCCTCCCCGCGCATGCCGTCCCCACGGGTAGCGCCGGTAGCTAGCTGACCATTAATATAGGTCAGGGCTACAGCCAGACCATCAATCTTGTGCTCGCAGACAAAGCTGAGCTGTTCACCTTCTATCAGCTTTGATACCCGGATATACCAGGCTGTCAGTTCGTCACTGGAGAAGGCATTACCCAGAGATAGTAAAGGCAGGGGGTGTTCTATAATACCGAAGGCTTCTACCGGAGCGGCGCCGACCCGCTGGGTGGGTGAGTCCGGAGTAACGAACTGAGGGTATTCCTCCTCCAGCCGCTTTAGCTTTCTTATCAACTCATCATACCCGGCATCGGAGACCTCGGGACTGTCCAGCACGTAATACCGGTAGTTGTGATGGTTAATCTGAGCCCTTAGCTTATCTATCGTCTCTTTTACTCTGTCTGCTTCACTCATATGGTATCGTATCGGCCGGTTGATAATTTTAGTATAGCATAATCTATAGCCACGCAGAAGATAAACCGATATAATATGCTCTGGTAAGAATGGAGGGTTAGCGGCATGAGATGGATAAAACGAATCCTTATCTCGATAGTGTTACTGGTCGCGGTAGCTTTTGGCAGCGCCGTTCTTTATGGTGTTGCCTATGGTGAGGGTGAGACAGCAGGATACGATAGTGGCTACGGCAGCGGGTATTCCACGGGTCAGGAAGCTGGCTATAGCTCAGGCAGGCAGGATGGTTATGATGAGGGCCATGGCTTGGGTAAGGCCGAAGGATATGCCGGGGGCTATGATGAAGGGTTTGATGAAGGTGTGGAAGCCGGGCTGGGGCATGGTTATTCGCTGAGAGACCCGACTTATAGACAGGCACTCGATTTCCTGGAAAGGGATAAAACAGACAGGGGGGAATATATTGAGGATACCTATGTATGCAGCCACTTCGCCAGGGATGTATGCAATAATGCCGAGGTGGAGGGATTACGCTGTGCCTATGTTGGTCTAATATACCCGGAGGGAGGGCATGCCATAATAGCTCTGGAGACTATTGACCGGGGGCTTGTTTACTTTGACCCGCAAACTGATGAGAAGGTCAATCCCGTACTGGGCAAACCGTACTATCAATGTGTGGTGCCCAGAGAGGGTTACTATTATGAGAAACCTTCTTTTGATGATACCATTCAGGATATTCTGGTTGTCTGGTAAGAGGCTTGCCCCGTTTGTATGTCATAGGGTAAACTTATGTGGCAGGTAAATTATGGGCCATATACCCTGCTGGAGAAAGGCTGGATAGGTCATGGCTGAGATTCATCCCTTCCGTGGTGTGCGCTATAGTAAAGAGGTGGTTAGTGACCTGGCGGCGGTTCTCTGTCCTCCATATGATATTATTACCCCCCAGATGCAGGGTGAGCTTTATCACCGCAGCCAGTATAACTTTGTCCGATTGGAAGACGGCTGGGAGCTACCTCAGGATGAGGTAAGTGACAATAGATATACTCGTGCGGCGGCTACCCTGGAGCAGTGGCTTGAGCAGGGTGTGCTCAAGATTGATGAGGCACCGGCACTCTATCTCCATGACCATTATTTTACCTATCGCGGGGAGGAGTATAGACGCCGGGGTATAATTACCTGCGTCAGGCTGGAGGAGTGGGACAGGAGGGTGGTGCGCCCTCATGAGGGCACTCTGCTCAAGCCCAGGAATGACCGCCTGAGCCTGATGTGGGCGCTCCAGGCCGATACCAGCCCCATCCTGGCCCTGTTTGAAGACCCGTCCCGGCAGGTTGCCTCGGTGCTCGGGACACAGGAGCGCGGTGACCCGGTGATTAGCCTGGGTAGTGTTGATGGAGAGCGCCATAATGTTTGGGCTGTCACCGACCCCGTAGCTATTAATCAACTGTCCGGTTATTTAGTTCATCAGCCGCTCTACGTCGCTGACGGGCATCATCGCTATGAGAGTGCTCTTACCTATCAGCGGGAAAGGCAGTCCTGCTCGTCATCGGTCTTGAGGGATGAGGCATTTAACTTTGTTTTGATGGAACTGGTGGAGATTGCTGACCCCGGGCTTGTTATTCTACCCCCTCACCGGCTGGTTCGTGGCGTCTCAAAGGTAGTCCTGGGCGGGCTTATGGGTGGGCTTGAGGCACTTTTTGAGATAGAGGAGTTACCACTTGATATGCCGGATGTATGGCAGCGAGTTGATAGTTTGCTGGCTGATGAGACAACCGGGGTCAGGTTAGTCCTGTTTGGTTTGACTGAGGGGCGTCTCCTTGTGCTCAGGCTGCGTGACCTTGATACTGCCTGCCAGATGATGCCTTACTTTCACTCCGAATTATATAAGAAGCTGGATGTTAGTGTTGTTGACCATGTTAATCTGGAGAAGTTGCTGGGACTGGGCAGTGGTGGGAAAGAGGGAGTCCTTGCCTATACTTATGAGGGGCAGGATGCAGTAGGAAAGGTGCTGAGCCAGGAGTACCAGCTGGCCTTTTTATTAAGCCCGGCTAGAGCGAAAGTAATCAAGGCTATCGCTGATGCTGGCGACCGCATGCCCCGGAAGTCAACCTATTTTTATCCCAAGGCACCAGCGGGGCTGGTTTTTTACCGGTTGATGTAGGTGTCTTACTACAACCTTACCAGTTTGACGGTGGAGACATCGGGAATAGAGAGTATCTGCTGGAGTTGTTCCTCAGGCAGGGGTTCATCCAGGGCCAGTATCATCAGGGCCCGTCCGCGTGGCTTGAGCCGGCTTACATGCATGGAGCTGATATTGATATCGACATCACCGGCGATTTTACCTACGGCTCCAATGAGGCCGGGACGGTCGCGGTGGTCACTAAACAGGAAGTAGCCCCCGGTAGGTACGATATCAATCCAGTAATTGTTAATGCGGACAATGTGAGGCTCTCCTCGCATCGCCGTGGCAGCAACGGTAGTAGCCCCGCTGCTGGTAGTGGCCTCTACGGTAATAAGGCTGGCATAGTTCTCACAGGCAGCCTCTTTCTGTTCCACTACCGCCAGACCCCGTTTTGCCGCTATTATGCTGGCGTTAACCAGGTTAATCCTCTCCTCGCTTACCTCCTCGAGCAATCCCCCCAGAGCGGCGGCTTTGAGGGCATTGGTATCATAGTTGGAAATCTCCCCCTCGTATTTAATCTGGATGGTGTTCAGCTGCCCTTCAGCTAGCTGGCTTACCAGCTTACCGGATAAAGATGCGACCTGCATGAAAGGTGCCAGCACCGATAGCGTCTCTGCCGGGATAAAGGGAGCATTGACTGAGTACCTGGCGGGACGCCCGTTAAATACATCAACGATCTGGAGAGCAACATCCCTGGCGGCCATGGCCTGGGCTTCAGTGGTGGAAGCACCCAGATGAGGAGTAACAATGATGTTATCGCTCTCGAAGAGGGGGCTTTCGGTAGTTGGTTCTTTAGAAAAAACGTCTATGGCAGCGCCAGCGATATGGCCTTCCTTTACTGCCTTAGCCAGGGTTTTTTCATTGATGAGCCCCCCCCGGGCACAGTTAATAATGCGTGCCGTCGGCTTGACCAGGGCCAGTTCTTTGGCACCAATCAACCCTTTGGTAGTTTCAGTTCGAGGGATATGGAGGGTGATAAAGTCTGATTCCCGGAGTAGCTGCTCCAGGGGAATGAGTTCTACCTCCAGTTTACGGGCCTGGTCCACCGAGATGAAGGGGTCATAGCCGAGGAGTTTCATTTCCAGGCCCCGGGCACGTCTGGCTACTTCTGACCCAACGTTACCCAGGCCGATAATACCCAGGGTCTTTCCTCTTACTTCGGTACCCATAAAATCGCTTCGGCGCCATACGCCAGACTTGAGCACTGTGTTGGCCTGGGGGATGTGACGGGCCAGGGCGAGCATGAGGGCAATGGTGTGTTCGGCGGCAGAGATGGTGTTGCCGGTAGGGGCATTAACCACCACGATGCCTTGCCGGGTTGCCCTGTCAACGTCAATATTATCGATGCCAACACCGGCACGACCGATAACCTGGAGCTTCTTCCCGGCTTCTATGACCCTGGCGGTAACCTGGGTCTGGCTGCGTACTACCAGGGCTTCGTAGCCGCCGATGATAGATATTAATTCCTCGGGCCCTAGACCCGTTTTAACATCTACTTGAGCATGAGGACGCAGGATATCGATGCCTTCTTCAGAAACAGGGTCAGCAATTAGGACCTTCATTTTAGCTGGCACTCCCAAATCCGGCTTGTGGCAGCACTGTTTTTAGCGTCGTAAGCACCGCTTTGATGTCATCTTCACTTACCCATCCCAGGTGACCGATGCGGAATATCTTACCGTCGAGCTTCTGCTGCCCCCCCCCGAGTACAATCTGGTGCTCTTCCCTCATAATCTTGAGCATCTTCCTGGTATCCAACCCGTTTGAAGCGGCTACGGATGTCACTGTGTTGGAGGCGTGGCTTGCCTCGGCGAAAAGGGGTAATCCCAGTGCTTTTACTCCTTCCCGGGTGGCCTGGGCGATTCGGGCATGTCGGGCGATAATATTAGCCAGACCTTCAGCCAGCATCATCTTCAGGGAAACCGATAGGGCGAATATGGTGGAAATCGACGGGGTCCACGGCGTTTGGCCTTTTTCCAGGTAGCTTCTGGCCTTGGTGAAGTCCCAGTAAAAGCGGGGCATCTTAGCTTTCTCGTGTGCCTGCCATGCCTGCTGGTTCACACTGACCATCGCAAGCCCCGGAGGGGCCATCCATCCCTTCTGAGAGCCCGTAATGGCAACATCTATGTGCCATTCATCGACAGGCAGCTTGATTGAACCAAGGCCGCTGATGGCATCAACGAGCAGTAGTTTATCGAATTCTTTGACCACCGAGCTAATCGCTGCCAGGTCGTTGGTGACACCGGTAGAGGTCTCGTTGTGAGTGACCAGCACTGCTTTAATCTCTGGCTCCGCGTTAAGGGCCCGGCGAACGGCATCGGGGTCGGCTGCCGTGCCCCATTCGAAACGGAGCGGGATTACCTCGGCTCCGAATTGCCCGGCAATGGTGGCGAAGCGTTCGCTGAAGACCCCTATCGATACTGATAATACCTTGTCGCCCGGGGACAGGGTATTGACAACAGCAGCCTCCAGGGCGCCGGTGCCGGAGGCAGTCAGCAGGAAAACATCCGCTGTGGTCTGAAATAGCTGTTTAAGGTTGGCTGTTACCTCGGTGACGATTTGCCCGAACTCCGGACCGCGATGATTTATCATCTGCCGGCTCATTACCCGCAGGACTTCTTCGGGCAGTGGGGTCGGACCTGGAATACGTAAGTTCTCCATGTTTCTCCTTTACCGGGTTATATTGTATCAGTATTAATTATTTTAGCAAAGCGGCGCTTGCCCACTTTGATGATGCTGCCACTTTGAAGTGGGGCTACGTAGGTAGTCACTTTCTCACCATCTATGCTGACAGCCTTCTGACTGAGTAACCGGGTAGCTTCGCTGCGGCTTTCAACCAGTCCTGTTTCTGCAAGCAGCCGGCTGAGGTCAATACCTGTCTCTGCGGCCCGTTGAGCCGCCAGTTCCTTAAAAGAGTAATGGTACTCCACTATTTCTTCTGGTGCCTGCTTTTTTTGAATTACATTACTAAAGGGCTCCCCGGCTCTGTCAGCCGCTTCCTGGCCGTAGAGCCGGGTCACAATCTCCCTCGCCAGGCGCTTCTTGAGTATTAT
>JAUWPF010000090.1 GCA_030611745.1 Chloroflexota bacterium
GGGAATACCACTGGAAAGGACCGTAGCCATTGGCGACAATACCGCCGATATCTGTATGCTCAAGCGGGCCGGCCTCGGTATCGCCTTTAATCCCAAAACCAGGATGGTGAGTGAAAGCGCCGATATCACTCTCAATAACGATATGTCACGGCTCTTAGCCGTCTTCATGAAATGAGCGGCCAGAACGGCACCAGTCCATATTGCCAGGTGGCTATTTCCTCCTGGCGCCTATGATAATCAGCACCCCGATGGCCACAATAATAAGCGGCCAGAACCTACCCCACTCAAACCACCAGAAAAGGTTGAAGCTGCCCAACAGGAAAAGAATGCCAATCACAACGAGGGTAATGCCGAGAACATTGCGGCGGTAGTGGACTTCACGTCCCAGCTCACTGGCTACTTCTTTCATCTCCTCCACATTTTCCTCTACCACCTCCCTGGGCGTGGTAACCTTCGAGCCTTCCAGGGGAACCACAATGGCCATAATAACATAGGCGACGATACCCCCCCCGTTGGCAAATACCAGCAGCACCGCAATTACCCTGACGATGGTGGGGTCCATGTCAAAGTACTTCGCCAGGCCACCACACACCCCCCCGCGCCTCCGGGCCGTTCTACTTCGATAAAGTTTCGTCTCCATGACTCCCGCCATTCTCGACTAACTGAAACCTCCACAAGCTGGCGGCGGCAAGTCCGCCGAGACCAACGCCGGCAATGACGGCCCCCACCCAGCCCAGCAGGCACAGCGTGGTGACGATGGCACCCGCAACAAACGCCCCGATGCTAATGGCAATAAAGGCATACCTGAATCTCAGCCCTAAAAGGACAGCCGCAATTGAACCCGTCCAGACACCGGTCACGGGCAGCGGAATGGCAACAAACAGCACCAGACCAATCCGCTCATATCGTTCGATAATCGTCCCCCGCTTCCGGGTACGCTCAAAGAGCCAGTTGAGCCCTCTTTCCATAACCCTCACCCGACCCAGAAGCCGGGACAGAGAATCAAAGAACAGCAGGAGAAACGGGACCGGCAGGAGGCTGCCGGCGACAGCCAGCAGCAGCGCATAGTACCACGGGAGTTGGAACAGGTTGATGGCCACCGGCAACGCTACCCTGAGCTCAGCCACGGGCAGAGCCGAGATAATAACTACCACCATCTCCGGGGAAACCCCCAGCCCGACAAGTTCCTCTGGGCTCAACTTCCCTCTCCAGCCTCTCGAATTCGTGTTATTGTAACATGCCGTCCCCCTTTTTTCCCAGCGCGTGAGCGTGGAGCCAGAACAGTCATCAAAATTGGCCAACAATCTTACCAATCTCCTTGACTACGCCGGCGGCATAGGGTATAAATTGATAAGCAAATGGCCAAGAGGTAGAAAAAAAGAAGCACATGTTAAGTCCGGTTACCACTACCCCCAAGTCCCTGGATGACTACCGGGAAATAGTCGGGGAAGAGGTCATTACCGAAATCCGCAATCTGGCCGCACCGCTTCGAGGGGCGCGGCTAATTCATCTCAACTCTACCGCCTTCGGCGGCGGTGTCGCTGAAATGCTGACCTCACTGGTACCACTGATGAACGACGTCGGGCTTAAGGCGGAGTGGCAGGTCATCAGAGGGGATGAAAAGTTCTTTAATGTCACCAAAACCATGCACGACTGCCTGCAGGGCACGTCGGTCTCCTGGAACCAATACACGACCAGGGTGTGGCTGCAATATAATCAGATGAATGCCAAACTCTTTGACCAGGACTATGACTACGTCATCGTCCACGACCCCCAACCGGCAGGTATCCTGAAGATGTTAGAGACCGGGGACAAAGCACGCCATGGAAAATGGCTCTGGCGCTGCCACATCGACCTCACCGAGGGTCAGGAGAACGTGTGGCAATTCCTGGAGCCGTTTGTCGAGATTTACGATGGTGTTATCTTTAGCCTGGAAGATTATGTCAAGGAAAGTCTGGGCACTGCCCGCATTTTTATCCTGCCACCCGCCATAGACCCTCTCAGTCCCAAGAACATCGAGCTATCGCCGGAGGTAATCGCCCAGGTCCTGTCCCCCTACGGGGTAAATCTCAACCGCCCCCTCATTCTCCAGGTCTCCCGCTTCGACAAAGCAAAGAACCCGTGGGGGGTAATCGATGCCTACCGCCTGGTAAAACGGGAGGTGCCCTGGGTGCAGCTGGCCCTGGTTACCTCCCTTGCCCAGGATGACCCTGACAGCCGCGACTACTTCGAGCACGTGGCTAAATATGCCGGAGGCGATTACGACGTGTATCTCCTGACCAATCTGGTCGGCGTGGGTAACGTGGAGGTAAACGCCCTCCAGCGGTCAGCCAGGGTAGTAATCCAGAACTCAGCAAGGGAAGGTTTCGGGCTGGTAGTTTCTGAGGCATTGTGGAAAGGACGCCCGGTAGTTGCCGGTAACGCCGGCGGTATCCCGCTGCAGATAATTTATGGCAAAACCGGCTACCTGGTTAATACCGTCGAGGAATGTGCCAACAGGATAGCCTACCTCCTCAAGCACCCGCAGGTGGCAGAGCGCATGGGGCAGGCAGGCAAGGAGCATGTCCGCCAGAATTTCCTGATTACCAGATACCTCAGGGACTACCTGAAGATTCTGAATAGGCTCAGTGGCCGACCCGGAGGACCGGTTACCGGGGGACTGGAGTACCGGTCAGGTTAAATCAAAAATGTCCATTTTATCCAAACGTGACATCCGCCGGTTACAGGAGCACTCGCCAGCCCTGATTGAAGGCTATATTGACCTCGAGCAGCAATTGCAGCCTAATGGCGTTGACCTTACCCTGAAAGAGATAGCCCTCCCGCAGTCATCAGGCAGGATAGCAATCAGCAACCACCAGCGGCTGGTGCCCGACCTGGCGCCACTGGTGTTCGATGGGATGGGCTTCATTGACTTGATGCCCGGTACCTACATTATTACCTACAACGAGATTGTCAACCTTCCTAACGACATCATGGCGCTGGCTGCACCCCGGTCAAGCCTGCTCCGCTGCGGCGTTAGCGTGAATACCGCGGTATGGGACGCCGGCTACTCCGGCCGTTCCCAGTCGCTAATGGTGGTCTACAACCCCCAGGGGTTCCGCCTGCAGAGAAACGCCAGAATTATCCAGCTTGTCTTCTTCAAGCTAAGCGGGGAGACAGAAGGTTACCACGGTATCTATCAGGGAGAAAACATCTGAGCCGCCCGATACGACTACGCCACAAGGCTCAGTGCCGCCGGCACGATAGTAAAGGATACCGGACCTTCCCCCAGAAGCTCGCCATCGGCATGTACCAGGAAAGGCTCCGCTGACTCAATGGAGACGCGGGTCGCCCGCTCCATTCTAACTTTAGGGTGGCTCAGGTGCGTGCCCTGATATACCATGGGCAGTGCTTTCAGCAATTCAAACTTGCCGATATCGCCGACAATCACCACGTCCAGCAACTTATCACTCAGTTCCGCCCGGGGCGCCATGCGCATTCCTCCCCCGAAGTAGCACCCATTAGCCACCACCACACTCAAAACCCGGTCAGGCTCGACTTTACCTTCGATATTCAGGGAAACCAGCTTGTTCCGATAACCAAAAAGGGTTCTCATCAGCCCCCCCAGATAGGGAATGGTACCACCAAAGTACTTGGGAAACCTCTCCGTAGCTGCTACCACCGCCGCATCAAAGCCGACCCCGGCGGCATTAACAAAAAAGCGCCTCAAGGTCTTCCCCCGTTTCCGATACTC
>JAUWPF010000081.1 GCA_030611745.1 Chloroflexota bacterium
TCCTCCGCCCGCTTGCGTTCGGTTTCTGAGGCTTCCAATTCGGCAACCTGCTGGCGCATTTCTGCTAGTTCACTGATAAGCTGCTCTTTTGTCTTATCTTCATCCCTTTTCATATTGCTTGTTTCCTTACGTCCGCCGATTATTTTCCCGACGGGAGTTTTTGGGTTCTATCGCTTGTGGCTCCTCTTTAATCTCTACTTTATTTGCCTTCATTCGGATTTTATTCAAGTCTTCCTCGGTGAACAATCTCCATCCCCTCGTATCCCGGCCCAGTTTTTTCAAGACACCTGCGTTCAACCAGCGGAAGAGGGTGGCTCGACTGATGCCAATCTTCCTGGATGCCTCCTGAGTTCTGTAGTATACCTTCCCATCGATTTCTACTGGCATAAGTAAAGCCTCCTGACTATAAGCAATTTTGATATAACTTGAGTATATATAAATTAAAAGTATATATGAATCAAATCACAGCCGCATCACAAAAGCAAGGCAAAACATCACAAAAATGTCACAAACCGGCACATTCGGGAATTTCGGATACCCTGCGGCGCCAGCGGCGGGCCAGCCGTGCCGTTCACCATGCCAGAATTGAAATTCAGGCGCGGGTCTAGTATATTAGGTTAGTTTACCAGCGGCGCCGGGTGTTCTGAACCGGGAGGGCAATTTCTGTTTGTGGCCAATGAAGAGACCGAATAACCTGAACTATCTATTATCCCCCCGCTCCATAGCCGTAATAGGAGCCTCATCAACGCCGGGCAGGGTGGGTTACACCATTATCAGTAATCTGCTCCAGTCCCACTATCCCGGCAGGCTCTATCCGGTAAACCCCAATATCCAGGAGACGATGGGTATCAAGGCATATCCCGGCATTGATGCCGTGCCCGGTGATGTTGATATGGTTATGATAGCTGTCCAGCCCGGGTCGGTACCTGACATCATCGATGCTTGTGCTGCCAGAAAGGTTAAAGCGGCCATAATTCACTCTGCCGGCTTCTCGGAGGTTGGTGGGGAGGGCAGGAAGCTGGAAGGCGAAGTGCTGCGGATTGCCCGCCGGAACGGTATCCGGATTGTAGGTCCCAATACCCAGGGGATTATCAATGCCGATGCCAACCTGATGGCTCTCTCCCTCAATTTTCCTACGGTGGGAGACTTGAGCCGGGGTAAGGGCGTTGCCTTTATCTGCCAGACCGGCTATTTCTACTGGGACTGGGTCTTCCGCCACCCGGAGCTGGGGCTGGCTAAAGCCATTGACCTGGGTAACATGTGTGACCTGAGTCATGCCGACTTCCTGGAGAGCTTCGGTAATGACCCTCAGGTCCAGCTTATTGCTCTCCAGGTTGAAGGAATCCGTAATGGCCCTCGCTTTCTGGAACTGGCCCGCCGCATTACCAAAACCAAGCCCGTAATAGCCCTCAAGGCAGGCAGGACGCAGAGTGGGGCCAGGGCCATCACCTCACACACCGGTTCACTGGCGGGGAATGACGCTGTTTATGCTACTGCCTTCAAGCAGGCGGGGATTGTCCGGGCCTGCGATATGGATGAACTGGTTGATTTTACCAGGACGCTGGCTTGCCTGTCGCCGCTGCCTCATGGTAACCGTGTCGCCGTTATCACCTTCTCCGGCGCCGCCGCCGCCCTGGCGGCTGATGCTTGTGAGGAATACGGCATGGAGATTGCCCCGCTATCCCAAAGCACCGTCGCGCAAATAAGAAAGATACTGCCGCCGTGGGCATCCGTCGGTAATCCCATTGACCTCTTTCAGAGCCCTGAAGTTGACCAGAAGATGGCCCATGCCGTCACCATCGAGGCGCTATTTGCCGACCCCGGTGTTGATGCGATTATGATTATCGGCCTTATGACGGGATACCATGAGCCGTTTGATATCTTTGATGTCCTCAGGGCTCGTATTGAGCGGGGGCTCAGGAAGCCTATCGTTATCAGCGGCGTCAGGGATGAGAAGGGCCGCGGGCACTGGTTGGCCCTGGAGGAGGGAGGCATCACCGGCTACTCCTCTATCCGGCGGGCAATAAAGGCCCTGGCCGTTGCCCACTCCCGCTACCGGCTGACCAGCACTTAACATAACTATGATTTTGCCAGTTGCCCCGGGGGTAGTTTCAAACCCGGATTTCAAGTAAGGGGGCAGGTAATGGGGGATAACACAGACAGTCGGTTATTATCCAGAGAGGATACCATCCTCGTCATTATCGATGTTCAGGAAAGGCTGCTGCCGGCCATCCATGATGGTGAGAAGCTCCTCCAGAATATAGTTAAATTACTCCGTTTCGCGAAAATTATTGACCTGCCGGTACTGGTAACCGAGCAGGAGAAGCTCGGTCCCACCGTTAGCGAAATCAGGGAGGAGCTACCCCTTATCGACCCTGTCAGCAAGGTTGAATTTGACGCCTGCAAGTGCGCCGGATTCGCCGAACGCCTGGGGCGGTTGCAGAGGAAGAGTCTGGTTGTGGCGGGTATTGAAAGCCACATTTGTATTACCCAGACGGTGCTGCACCTGCTGCCTC
This sequence comes from Chloroflexota bacterium, assembly GCA_030611745.1. Classification (GTDB taxonomy): domain Bacteria; phylum Chloroflexota; class Dehalococcoidia; order Dehalococcoidales; family JAUWPF01; genus JAUWPF01. The sequence continues at coordinate 2,517 of JAUWPF010000081.1, forward strand.
ACTACAGGGTCCATGTGGTGAGTGATGCGGTTTCCTCCCGGTCGCCTGACGACTGGAAGATAGCTTTGCGGCGCCTGGAGCAGAGCGGTGCCGTAATTTCATCTACCGAGATGGTGATTTACGAGTTGCTGGAAAGAGCCGGCACCGAGGAATTCAGGGCCGCCTTGCGTCTCGTCAAGTAGCTTCACTACTCAGCGGTTTGGAGGCGTATTATGGGGATAACCAGGTTTTATTTGCCGACGAAGATTATTTTTGGCTCCGGTAGTCTTGCCCGGCTCGGTCCGGAGGCCAGGAAGATAGGGCGGAAAGCGCTTCTGGTTACGGGCGCTGCCAGCATGCGCCGGGCCGGGGTGCTCGACAGGGTAAGAGGAGACCTGGAGGCCAACGGGGTCAGGGTTTCGGTTTTTGACAGAGTCGAGTCCAACCCGCGTGCCTCGACGGTGGACGAGGGCGGCAGGCTGGCACGCCAGGAGAAGGCAGAGCTGGTGATAGGTCTGGGTGGCGGCAGCACGATGGATGCCGCCAAGGGAATTGTCCTGGCCGGCAGTGGCACCGGGCCAATCTGGGACTATGTTGAGGCTAAAGCCACCGTGAAGGGGCCTGTGCCGTCGCTGATTCTGGTCCCGACGGTGGCCGCCAGCGGCTCCGAGGCTAACAGTGGGGCCGTAATTACCAACTGGGATACTCACGAGAAGAGGGTACTTAACAGCCCCTATTTCTTCGCCAGGGTTTCGATTGTTGACCCTGACCTCACCCTCACCCTGCCGGAAAGGCCGACGGCGCAGGGGGGAGTGGATATCTTCTGCCACCTGGCGGAGTGCTACCTCACGGCCGGGAAACCCTCGCTGTTAACCGATGGCATCATGGAAACGGCAATGAGGATGGTGGTGGAGTCTTTGCCCCGGGTACTGGACAGGCTGGATAACATTGAGGCACGCACCCGGCTTTCCTGGGCGAGTACCATCGCCTGCTCCCCGTTTGCGACATTGGGAGGGGGAGCCGGTGTCATGACCCTCCATGGCGTTGAGCATCCCTTAAGCGGGTACTATGACATTGCCCACGGCGATGGCCTGGCGGCACTTCTCCCGGAGTGGATGCGGTATACGTTCCCCGTAAGGGGTGAAAGGTTCTCTTCACTGGGCAGAAAGGTCTTTGACGAAGCGGATGGGATTCTGGCTACTGAAAGGTGGCTGGAAAGGGTGGGCATGAAGCTGCGGCTCGGCTCGCTTGGCATCGACCTGGAGCGCCTTGAGGAGCTGGCGGACTGCGCGGTGAGGACTGCTCCGTGGCTTAAGTATCACCCCCGGGTGCTGGATGCCGCCGCTATTAAACAGCTCTATAAAAATTCCTATTAGGGGGCGACTGAATTGCGGCGTAAAGGGAGAAAGAGTGGTCTGGCGCTGGGGAGCGGTGCTGCCAGGGGACTGGCTCACATCGGGGTGCTGAAAGTCCTGGAGAGGGAAGGAATTCAAGTTGATATGATTGCCGGCACCAGTATGGGTTCCCTGGTGGGTGCCTTTTATGCCATGGGGAAAGATGCGGGTGAACTGGAAGAGATGGCAGTGTACTGGGGCTCGAAGAGGTTCTCGCTTCTGGCCGACCCTGCCTTACCCAAAACCGGATTGGTCCGGGGGCGGAAAATTGAAGAGATGTTGAAGACAACTATCGGTGACATCGAATTTAGTGACCTTGTGATACCTTTTGCCTGTGTCGCCGCCAATATCGAGACCGGTGACGAGGTGGTAATCAAGCAGG